>JABIFK010000006.1 GCA_018650745.1 Candidatus Latescibacterota bacterium
ACAGCTGAAGAGTGTGCCGAAAGAGCAAAGAAGGCTGTTGCCGAAGGTTTTAAGGCGGTAAAAATGGGGGCATCGCCCAAACCTGTTCGTTTTGTAGATACACCCAAAACAATTGATTTTATGGTGTCGCGTGTGGCGGCTGTGCGAGAGGCTGTGGGTGATGATGTGGATATTGCTGTGGATTTGCACAGACGGTTGAGTCCTACAATGGCGCGTATTCTTGTGCGTGAGTTGGAGCCTTTTCGTCCGTTGTTTGCTGAGGAGCCGTGCCACCCTGAAAATAATGAAGCACTTTTGGGCTTGGCCAATTCCACAACTGTGCCTATTGCAACAGGTGAGCGGCACTTGACGCGGTGGGGATTTCGCGAGTTAATTGAGCGTGAGATGTGTGCCATTTTGCAGCCCGATATTCGCCATTGTGGTGGGATGTTGGAATTGAAGAAGATTTCTGGCATGGCAGAAATCCATAATATGGCTGTTGCGCCTCACAATGCTGCTGGGCCTATTGGTGTGGCGGCATCGGTGCATGTGATGGCCACGGTTCCCAACATGTTGATTTGTGAAGGCGGACATCGTCGAGGTGAAGGATTGTTTAAGACACCATTGGTTTTCAAAGATGGCTTTATTGAATTGCCAACAGGGCCTGGGCTGGGTGTGGATATGGATGACGATGCTCTTGAAGCCCTTCGGGATGATTCGCATAAGTTGCGGGGGATGTTTTGGCATGAAGATGATGGCTCTTTTGCTGACTTCTAGATCACGGCACAGACGCACGGGCGCAGCCCACAATGAACTTACCCTCCCAAAATTAAATCTTTGTAAAATAAATATGATTATACGCGTTTTTATATTGGGTTTCTTTTTGGTGACTGCTTGGACACGGGCGTGTGCGGTAGATGGGCAGCTATTTGAGTTGCGCCGTGAGTATAATTTGGTTTCGGCGGGTATTGACAGTTTGGTACGGGCGATGCATCAGATTGATGATGAGGTGTTGTTAAAACCGACTTTGCCAGAGGGGCGGTCTGAGCGTATTGTGCCGGATGGGATGGATTTGGTGATGATCTTTTGGGGGGATGATGAGGCACGGGTGTGGTTGAATGATTTTGTGGTGGGGGAAACCCGTTTGACGCCTGTTGAAGTTGTGGTGCCGGATTTGTATTTAAAAAACCAAAACGAGATTCGGGCACGATGTTGGGATACGGATTGGGTAGAGAGCGGGTTTATGTGCGGTTTGTATTTGCGTGATGGCAATGGCGTGTTGTATCCCGTGGTGGTATCGGGTGAGAGATGGATGTCGGCGGGGGAGCCAGCTATGGTGATTACTTATGCGCATCCTTCACCTGATATACCAGGTGCAGAACCCATTTGGGGGACCCGGGTATTTGGTGTATTGGAATTGACCGTCACTTTTGATCAAGCAGCCGTTCAAAATGCAGTTGTTCTGGCGGCCGATAAAGCCGCACCCCCGCAAGTTCAAAAGCGCGAGATGAATTATCACGATTTTGTGAAACAACTCTCGGTATTGCAAGCACGGCGGGAAAATTTGTTGAAAGAGATGCAAACTTCGGTGACATCGGTGATGAGCATTCCGGGGTATCAAGGCCAGGGGGGGCGTACGGCTGGTTTGACTTTGGGAAAGGCTGGGCCATTAAAAGAGGCGATGTCGGAGCCTATCTCAGAAAAGGTACGTGCCTGGTCTCAGGAATTACCTGCACAACAGACGGCTTTGATTTATCCTGATAAGCGGTTGCTTAAAGGGGAAGTGGCGGCAAACTTAACCGATGGTGGGTTGGTCGTGGCGAGTGGTGATGAAGGGGATCGCCAGAAAAACTATAAACCACCCGAAGAACGTGGGGCGTCAAAAGAAAAAGGGAAGAGCGATACACAAAAAGGTGTGTCGGCAACGTCGAGCCTTGAAGGGGAGGGCGGAATGGGAGCTGCGGGTGGTGGTTTGCTTGGTCGGGCATCGCGTTTGGGGTTGCTTATTCCTACAGTGATTTTGGGCTTGTATGTGCTGTATGTTGTTTTGAATTGGAACAGTTTTGTCGGGCGTGATGCGCGGCTTTCTGGGGAGAATTAATTTGAATGGCATAGAATTGTTTTCGTCGGTGTTGTTTTGGGCCGTGTGTGCGATGGCGGGTGCATTGATTTTGATGCAACGCATGGACACGATGTGCAGTTATGAAAAACAATATGGCTTGCCGGATAATCATGGCAATTTGATTGGTGCGATTTCGGGTGGTTTGGCTG
>JABIFK010000005.1 GCA_018650745.1 Candidatus Latescibacterota bacterium
GGACACCCCGCTGACATGGGCGCATTGAATGCAATAGCAAAAAAGCACGGCCTCAAGGTCATTGAAGACTGTGCGCAAGCCCATGGCGCAGAGTATAAGGGCAGAAAAGTTGGTTCTCTTGGTGATGTTGGTGCTTTTAGTTTCCAATCGAGCAAGAATCTCACTTCTGGTGAAGGGGGTTGCTTACTGACCAACGACAAGGACATTCGAGACAGGGCTTGGGCTTTTCGCGATGTTGGGCGTCGTCCAGGTGGAGAACGTTGGGAATATCCCCGTTTGGGTTGGAACTATCGCACCTCTGAATATTTGGCGGGAATTTTACTCACCCGTTTGACGCATGTCCAAGGGCAAACGGAATTGCGCAACCAAAATGCAGCATATTTGAGCAAAGCCTTAGACAGCACAGAAGGCCTCACCCCTCCACAATGGCGCCCTTGGGTGACGCATCATGGATATCACTTGTATATGATGCTCTATGAAAGCGAAGCCTTTGGTGGTAAAAGCCGAGACGCGTTCATCAAGGCACTCAAAGCCGAAGGCGTTCCCTGCAGCCCAGGTTACCAACGCCCCCTAACTGATGAAGGTGGCATCAAAACGGTTGCAGAGAAGCACCCCCACCTCATCAACCGTCATCCTTGTCCGAACGTTGAATCAACATGCCAAAAAAGCGTTTGGTTGAGTCAAAATGTACTACTCGCTCCGCAAGAAGACATGGATGATATTTTAAGCGCAATCTCAAAAATAAGAACAGCATTCACACAATGAACAAAACACCACTCAATAAAAAAAATGCACCTCAAATTTTGATCGTCGATGACGAACCTGAGATGCGGAACATGTTAACTGAAGTCTTAACAATGTATCAGTGTGTGCCGTTGGAAGCTTCTAAAGCGACTGAGGCGATGGTACATATGGAAAAGTACCGTGTTGACTTGGTCCTTTTAGACATTCACATGCAAGGAGCCTCGGGGGTTGATTTGCTGAAGGTTATGCGGCGAAGGCACCTTAAGATCCCAACCATTGTCATTTCTGGTTTTGTCACCGAAGAACTGGCCGCAGAACTGGCTTTGTTTGGTGTGGCAGGAATTGTAGCAAAACCGTTTATGCCAACACGGATCATGGAAGAAATAAGCAAGATTATCACCATCCCACCACAAATCAAAGACGAATAGCACAAAAATTGAGTTTTTCCATTCACATAAAAAAGAAAGGGCAGTGACCCATTGGTCACTGCCCTTTCTTAATTTTTAGATTAACAACAACCCCCACCCGCGTAGTGAAACGTTGATGGTGTGACATGCATATCGTCTCTGCCAAAATCCTCGAAACACTTACTCGTCTTATCACACACGGCTAACGGCACATCTGGTACCACGATGTGCCCATTCTCGTCATCGAAATATTCGTTGTCACCCGTGTAGATCACCATGCGTCCCGTAAAAACACAAGGCCCATCAGAAGGTACAGGATCATTGAATGCCGCGAGTTCTATAGATTCTAACAGAATGTCCTCTTGCAACCCATATCTGCGTGCATCTAATAAACGATACGGACGCCGCCCTCGAATTTCAACAGTTCCAAATCCAGTGTCTGTAATACAGTCGACATAATCTTGCAAAGACAAAGCGCCAGACAAACACATCGCGCGAAGTCGGTCGTCTTGTTTGAGCGCATCGGGAATTGGAGTCTCGCTTATAGGGTCCGAAAGAACCAAAGCGCCGTGAGGTCGCAATGTGCGCTTAATTTCAGACAGGGCCTTCTGCAAATCTTGTGACATGAAAATATTGAACAGACAATTTTGCGCAGCCAAGTCAACCGTACCGTCAGGAACAGGTAGATCTAGTGCATCACCTTCTAGCAATGTTACAAACGAGGGATCAAACCAGTCGTTTAACTGTGCAGCAATTTCGAAATTCTCTCGAGCTTTGTCCAACATTTCAGGTACACTATCAACTGCAATAACAGAGCCAGGCCGTCTTGTAAAATAAGCGAATTGCAACGCCTCCAGCCCGCCCCCAACGCCCACGTAAAGCACATTCATGTCCGGCTTCAAATCCCGCACGTTAACGGTCGTGCCACAACCATAATTCATTGCTGTCATCTCTTCAGGTACAACCAGTCCGGGTAATGCAAATGGAGTTGCTGAAGCACAACACAGCGTGTCTTGGGGCGTGATAGCAGCCTCTCGATACAAATCTTGAGTGGCTTCCATATAGTTACTGCTCATAACAACAATCCTCCTCACCTAGGTACTGCAGCCGCGGTTAAATTGTAAGCATTCTATTTTACACAATCTGCCCCTAAATGTAAATCATACTACAGTTCCAGCAACCCCCGTGCCACCTAAACGTTGATATCCTCTGTGGCACGTAATTTGCATTTTTTGCTCTCAAAATTCTAGATATGACTGAATTTGGCACATTATAAAGGGTTCGTGGCAAGAAGACTTGCATCGTATCTCTGATGCAGGTATCATCCTAGGGTCACGAAAACATCATAAACCGTTGCTGATGAACCAAAAAGAACAGGAGATGGTGATGCGCAGTCTGAATCGACGAATCTTACTTTATTTGCTGATTCTTTGGGGCGGTGTTGCTGCCGTTGGTGTGATTGGCTACAGTAGATTGACAGTGGTGCACCACACCTCAAATCAGTTGCTACAAAATGTCTATCCTTCGGCCGAAGCTGCATTGGAGGTAGAAACAGCGATTCATGATGCCTATAAAAACACCTATCTCTATTGCTCTTTTTTGGAAGACGGCAAGCCGGAAGCAAACAAAGCCTTGATTCGAGCAGAAGCAGCTTTGGACAAATTCATTCGGCTCAGCAAAAATACACCCCAAGATCAATTTTCGACATTAAGAGCCCTGGTAACGGAAGCAAAAACCCACGCAGTTGATTGTATCAATATGACGGATTCCGGGATGACGCCCAAAGAATTCGAAACCCATGTAGATGAGCTTAACCAAGTTCAATTGAACGTCATCGTTGCATTGCGAGAATCGGCATCGAGAGAACAATCTGACTTGTTGCTCGGAACCCAAGAAATCGGAACGGAAGTAGAAATCAGCCGGTCGATTTTTGCTGCGGCAACGCTCTTTTTTTTAATCCTTGCACTGGGCATCAGTTACAAACTCTCAAATACGGTACTTCCTCCAATCACAGCCCTAACAGATGCAGCTGAGAAATTTTCGGCCCAAGAACTTAATGTGCGTGTTGAACAAAACTTCCCCGGCGAATTTGGGATCCTTGCCCAAGCATTTAATTCGATGGCGGGGCGCATTGGAGAAGCCTTTCAGCACGAAGAAGAATTGAGAGAACAATTGCTCCAATCTCAAAAGCTGGAGAGCTTGGGGACCCTTTCTGGTGGTATCGCCCATGATTTTAATAACTTACTCACATCCATGATGGGTTTTTCTCAACTTGCAATGCTGTCCATTGATCCCAAATCGCAGACATATGAGAATTTAGACAGAGTTGTTAAGTTGGGCGATCAAGCCGCAGGTCTCACGCGCCAACTGCTTACCTTTAGCCGTCAGACCGCTTCAGACAAACACCCCATCTCTTTGGGTCCTTTGGCAAAAGAGACCATCAAAATTCTGGAACGCACGTTGCCAGAAACCATCCAAATCTACTCTCAGGTCAATCGAGACCTCTCTACAATAGAAGCTGATACAACACAAATGCAGCAAGTGTTGATGAATCTTTCAGTAAATGCCAGAGACGCTATGCCAAAGGGCGGGACACTGACAATTAAACTACAAAATGTGGTATTAGATGCACCCACAGCGAGGGCACATGGCAATCGGTGTGCTGGCGACTACGTTTGTTTGAGTGTTCAGGATACGGGACACGGTATCCCGACCGATGTGCAAGAACGGATTTTCGAACCCTTTTTCACGACCAAAGAAGTTGGAAAAGGCACAGGTTTGGGGTTGTCTATTGTTCACGGCATTGTTGAATCTCACAACGGCCACATAGACCTAAAAAGCAATGGGTCTGGCACCAAATTTAAGCTTTATTTCCCTGCAGTTAAAGGTAAGGTTGAAGATTCGGATGACACTTTTGTAGCAACTGCTGGCTCTGAAACATTGCTTCTGGTCGAAGACGACGACAATGTGCGCGAGATTGCTGAAAAGATGCTCAAACAAGAAGGATATACGATTTTGACTGCTGCTTCAGGAACTGAAGGGCTTGCTTGTTTCGAAAAAAATGCTAAAGCCATTGACCTGGTCATCACAGACGCAATCATGCCGGGTGTGTCAAATGAAATGTGTAAATGATCATTGAATATTATGTGAGTGGTACTCGATCTCCGAACATAATGACAAAC
>JABIFK010000026.1 GCA_018650745.1 Candidatus Latescibacterota bacterium
AATAAAGCCATCTTCTGGCACAGGTTCTGGGGCCCAAGCCGGGCAAACCACAATACGAGGCGTAGCATAGACAGGTTTAAAATACTCACGCCAAGATGTGCTCCAATCTTCATCAGGAACCGGTTCAAGGTGCACTTCAGACGCAATATCTAACTCAGCAAGTAAGTTTTCACAAGCTTGTTGAATAGCTGTTTGTGTGTCAATGCCCTCAAAATAAGCGATCAAACACACGCCTTGGTCCACCTCATCTTCATGCACACCCGCACATCCAAAATCAAATAACTGTGCAGAAACATCCTCTACTTGCAGTACAGGCACAACAATGGTCACTCGAAACCAATTACCCAATCCTCACCATCCCATTAATACATTGTTTTTTATTGAAATAGACACATAAACCAAACGGATATACATGCATACAGAATATAGGCTTCACATCTTATTTTGTCAATTTAGCATAAAAAAAAGCGACCCACCCTTTTGGGGCGAGTCGTTTTTGGCCGGCATCCCTGCACATAAAAAACCACATCCTGTGTGAGGTGAACTTCCATCATGTATATCGTCATATTACTTGGAACCATTAGGTATTTAATTCGATCACAAGTTCACAAGTTCACAAGTTCACAAGTTCACAAGTTCACAAATCAGAACCCACCAAGCAACAGAGCACGATAAAGGCTTTCACCTGAGTTCAGCAGACCCGAAACAATGTCTACCACGAATGCGTACCATGTCCTTGCCCAGGGAACCAGATCTGATCCACTACAAAGGACAAAAGAACCCCAAGCGCATGCCCGACCAGCAGCCCTAAGAAAAATGGACGGCACTTGCGATATAAATCAACACCACCAATTCGCAAGATGATGGATTTGATACCCCAAGCCACAAATATGGAAAATATGGAGTGAACTGCGTGTGTGGGCGGAACCACCATGCCAATGGGCGCCAGAGGCCACCACGCAAATTGATAGCGCAGAAAACTCACGACACCAAAGATGCAAACACCTGCCAAAAGGAAGAGATAGCGCTGACTCTCCCAAGTTTCTTCTCCTTTTAGGGCCTTGACCAAACCATCATAAGTTCCAGGAGGATACCGAGTAAAAGGAAAATCGTTAAAGTTGAATGCGCCATAGGTATATCCCAAATACAACGAATAGGCTATAGCCGTAAAAACACCCACCACGAGGGTTAATACAATCCCCCAAATCAACCGGCCTTTATTCTCACCCACCATATCCGAAATGCGCGCAGCATGAACCAACGGCGGCATAAACATACCCTTGTTTTGAGATCGCACCGCATCAACCAAACGAAAAGCAGTGAGCGTAGGCCCGTCAAAGGATTTCGGTCCAAATATGAAGGGCAACAAACCATTTGCCGTCATGGGCATGCTAAAATACACCACACCCGTCTCGGCAATCACCCGCGCAGTGCCCAAATAGGTAATAAAAATGCCCAATGTCAGTACGATGGCCACACCAAAACTCACACCGACCGCATTCAGCCAAAACATGAGAAACACCAAACTGAACATCAACCCAAAAGCACATGCCCTGTATGAAAGCATTTCACCCGAATCATCAATGTCTGAACGCGGGTTAAAAGCTTTGTGAAACACATCTCTGATATGATGTCTGGCCATCCACAAGCCCAACAACACCATCGTGATAAATGCGCCCCCAGCTTGCAAAGATGTGGTGGCATCTCCCGAACCGCCTTTGTTGCTCAAATTGATACCCAACCGACGGAAAAACATCACTTGGGTACAATAAATCAGATAGAATACCCAAATTGAAAAAAGAACATCCACATTGGCAAAGTAGGCAAAACCAACCGTGTAAAAATTGAATCGTACATGAATGCGCGGGAAATGAGTCCCCATAGCCATCCATCCGGGACCTAGACTGATACTTGGGAAACCTGGAGAAAAATAACTGATTACATTCCACGTCAAAATTGTGAAGGGTATCAGTGCACCAAAAATAAAAAACTTATTTGTTAGCAACGGGACTTTGGCTTCGCCTTCGGCCAAATCACCTGCCGGATGCAAAATAGGATATGCCAAACGTTCATGTTCGGCCCATTGCTTGCGTAACATCACGGCCAAACAAACACACCCCACCACAATGGCACCAATAAATGCCATCCACCCAAACAAAGGCACGAACCAAACGCCCCAAGGAATGGGCATTTCTGGGCTGGGCAATCCTTCGAACAAATATTGCATGGCCCCACCTTCATTTGAAGGAACAAGCCATTCGGGCAGATATTGGTGAAAGTAGTTGCCCCATTGATTTTCGGGTGTGGCCATATAGAAGGGCATAGCAATCATACCCAGAAAATAACTGGTCAATCCATAGGCCGGCACCGCAGCCCCAACCAGCCCCATAGCCAACATGGTCAATATTTCTGTACTTGTAAATGCCCAAGGGATTTCACGACGACGCAATAAACCATTGCACAAACAGATCACGACATAAGGAACAAAGAGCGCGATGGGAAAATGCGTGATATTCAAACGCCCCGTATGGGCTATATATTCAACATAAGTATTCCAAACAATCGCCACCAAGGCCAAAACCAGGCCAGCGAAGACAGCCCGTCCTGTGACTTTTTGAGGCACAACAGACGCCTCAGGGTTAGAAAAATTTTGATCAAGTGCCATACACTGTCCAGACTGAAATGGTGTACATATAAAAAGACAATCCCTGCGATGACTCCTTCAAGATTGCCTCTTTTATAAAAACGAATTTATTTTTCAGGCTTCAATTTGGCGTCTAAATCAGTTGATGTTGCATCTGTATTTTGTAGACGCACAAAATACGAGTCTTCATTGCCATCGCCCTGAAGCACCATCACCTCACGATCCACATCGACTTCTTCATCGTGTTGCCATTCGGTGCGCCATTCCATTTTATATACAGTGCCCGGCGCGCGCTCCCAAGGTACAACCTGTTCCACATCAACCAGCTTGCGTGGTTCTGCACCGCTAAAATCAACACCCGTAGAAGAAAAGACCACAAAATCCATCGACTTGCTACTCGCGTTATAAGAAACAGATCCTTTTTCAACAAAATTGAGCTGCTCTTGTGGCTGCATCATTGTCAAGGTATAGGTGCTGTCTTCCAACACCAAAATGGTCACTTCTTCATCAATACTTTCCGTGCGAATACCGGTTTCACTACCTGCATACAAATACCAAGTGCCAATAGGGGAACCTTCGCGCACATTTTCTTTTGGTTTTGTGGTGTCCTCTTTTTTTGCCTCACCACCACAAGCACAAAACAAAGCGCCGCTTAGTAACAGAACAATCATTAATCTTTGTCTTATCATTTACTCGCTCCCTCACCCGGCAATTAAATTCGATAGCCAATGCACGCAGGCATTAAGACCAAGAGCACAGAAAACACACTCACAAAATCGTCCAGCTCATATTATAAATTAGCCACCCAAAACTTCTTTAACCCGATCAAAAAATCCTTTGCCCCCTTCTGGGGCTTTACCGCTTTCTAATTCGGCCAGTTCCCGAAACAATTCTTCTGCCTTTTTACTCACCTTAGTGGGTGTCCATACCACCACACGTACCAACTGATCCCCCGTACCATATCCATTAACCTCGGGCATCCCTTTGCCACGCATCCTAAAAATACGCCCCGATTGCGTGCCCGTTGGAATCTTCATACTCACCCGGCCCGTCAGGGTAGGCACTTCAATATCGTCTCCCAAGGCAGCTTGACTAAAGCTGATGGGCAAATCGTAAACAATGTCATTGCCATGCCGCTCAAAGCTTTCGTGTTCGGCTTCTTCGATAAACACCATACAATCGCCAGCAGGTGCGCCATTTGGCCCTGCATTGCCCTGCCCGCGCAGAGGGATATAATTCCCCTCTGCCACGCCAGCCGGAATATTCACCGACAAGCTCACCTGTTTTTTCTGCCGACCTTGCCCACCGCAATCGTCACACTTCTCACGAATGACCTGCACATTACCACCACACTCAGGACATGTTGTTACGTTTACAAATTGGCCAAACAAAGACCGTGTGGCCTGCCTTACCTGTCCCTGTCCTGCACATACTGTACACGTAACAGGCTCCGAGCCCGCCTTTGCACCCGACCCATCACACGTTTCACACCCTTCCAACCGTGATAACTTAATGGTCTTTTGCGCACCTTCTGCGATTTCTTCGAGCGTTAAAGCAACAGCAACTTTTAAATCTTCGCCCCTGCTTGATCGGCGGCCACCACGTCGCCCACCACCACCAAATAGGTCACCAAAGATGCCACCACCAAAGATATCATCCAAGTTAGAAAAAATATCTTGGAAATCACCCGCGTGCGAAAAGTCAGACCACTGGAACCCACCCCCACGGAATTGACTACTGACACCTTCATGCCCAAATTGATCATATGCTTGGCGCTTTTGGGCATCCATCAACACTTCGGCAGCTTCTGCACCTTCTTTAAATTGCTCTTCAGCTCCTGGGTTGTCTTTGTTGCGATCAGGATGATGCTTCATCGCGTACTTGCGATACGCTTTCTTAATTTCATCTTCAGGCGCACCGCGCTCAACCCCTAAAACCTCGTAATAATCTCTTTTGGCCATTGCCCATTCCAGTTATGATGATACACAACAACAAACAGGGCCGCATTTTACGACCCTGTTCCCAGGTTATCTCTAAAACTTACTTGTTTGTTTCTTCTTCCGCCTTGCCTTGGCTCACCACCACTTTGGCAGGCCGCAAAACTTTTTCGCCCAAAATGTACCCATTTTCGACCACGTCCGTCACATTCCCAGCGTCAATCGTATCAGAGACCATTTGCATTAAGGCCTCATGTACATTGGGGTCAAAAGGTTGCCCAACTGTTTCAATTTCTTTCAAATTTCGATTTTGCAAAATTTTGGGAAATTGTTCCATCAGCATGGCAACACCTTCTTGATACCCCTCCGTCTCTTCTTGGCCATCTTTGCGGTGCGCCAATGCACGTGCCACGCCATCCAAGATCGGCAACAAGTCTCGAATCACATCTTCACTGGCCGATTGGATGAGTGCATCAAATTCGCGAGAGGTTCTTCTTTTATAATTTTCAAACTCCGCAGCCAAACGCATCCAACGATCTTTATACATCTCTGCTTCTTGCTGGGCCTTAGTCAGCTCATCTACGGGTTCTTCTTCTGTTGCACCTTCGGCCTCAGCTTCTGGCATATCAACAACGTTGTCATCAACTTCTTCTTCAGAAGGTTCGTTTTCGGCATCTTCTACAGCAATATCCTTTTCTTCCATAAAAATCTCTTCACTCCTTATTTGCGTTCTAACATTTCACCCGTCAAATTTGACATATATTGCAACAAAGGAACCAAACGCCCATAGGGCAACCGTGTGGGACCAATAATGCCAATCACCCCAGAGACATTGCCCACGTTGTAACGTGAGGTGAGCAAGCTGCACCCTTGCAACTCTGGTGAGAGGTGTTCTTCTCCAATTGTAATGAGAAAATCATCTTCGCCCCGATCTTGCAAAAGATGGGCAACCGATTCTTTTTCTTCAAGCATACCAATGAGACCCGCCAATTTATCACTGGTAAAGTCAGGCTGATCAAAGAAATTCCGCGTGCCGTCCATATGCAATTCGACACCGGTAAATACGTTGAACATTGAATCTGTGCTTTCGGCAATGAGACGCAAAAGTTTGGGCGACCCTGTCGAGGCAGATTCCAAACGTTCCTTGGCAGACGACATGATTTCGCCCACAGACAATCCCGACAAACGCTCATTGACTACCCGGCGCGTTTCTTGTAACTCATCGTCATTTAATTCGGAATCCACTTCCATGACCATCGTCTTCACCAACCCAGACCGGATGGTCATCACCACCAACAGCTTTGACTCACTCAGCTTGACCATTTCCAAACGTTCAAAGACACCCTGCACAAACTGTGGCCCCAATGCAATGCCCAAATTATGAGACACATCGGCTAACAGCTTAGATACATGCCCCAACAAAGTCTCTACATTACCTTCGCGAAAATGCGCGATACTTTCTCGAATGCTTTGTTGTGCCGCCTGAGCCAACTCTTCGCGTGACATGAGCATATCGACATAATAGCGATACCCTTTGTCACTGGGCACACGCCCGGAAGAAGTGTGGGGATGCTGGAGATACCCCTTCTCTTCCAAATCGGCCATGGAATTGCGAATCGTGGCAGCACTCAGCCCCAAACCCATCTTAGAAACAGTGCGCGACCCCACAGGTTCACCCGTGGTCACATAGGTGCCAATAAGGATATCGAGAATGGCTTTTTCCCGTTGTGTCAACTCGGTCATGGCGGTCTCCTTACACAACAGGGGGAGAAAACAATACCTAAAAGGATCGAATAAGGCCTAACTTAATATATCGTATAATGATATACGAATTGATTTTCCTTGTCAAGGTTATTCAAAAGGAAGTTTTCAACCCCGCTCAGGTCTGGAATCTGGCGTATATAGACCGTCGCAAGATTACCCGGTCGATCTACAATGATCCGATCCACAATACACCTGAGCATTTCACGACGACTTTCAACATCGCATTCCTGGCGTTACTTTCACTTGTCTCAAGTGAAGCAAGTTCCGAGTCTATCTCTTTGAGTTTCTCTGTGTTATTCCCAGAGTTTTCTTCAACATTCCGCTTAATATAGCCCGCCACTGGCTTTTTTTAGATTCCAGTAACAAAAAACCTTTTCAATCCCACAGTATCATTGGATGCCCCTGCTGCATAGCCCTGTTATACTTTGGACATGGAAAGGATGTTGGCCACTTTGTAACATCTGTCACCTTAAATATCATTCTCAGCACTTCGCCCAGCATCTGAAGATTCAGAAAACCCTTTAACACGCCCCATAAACGACCTGCCAGCCTTTCTCACAGAGTCACCTGCATGTGCAACAGCTCCCCCAGCTTTCTCCTTTGCTACATCGTAAAAGGCCACAGATAATTTTTTGCTCCCACTTAGCACCAGTATCCCAAGCAACTTAGTAGACTCCGCAATAGCTGATCGCCGAATAATACTTTTATCTGCCACAACCAATGCATTGCAATACCTTTTTGTTATCATGCCAACCCGCAAGGTTAAAAAAGCATTGGCAGTGCCAGACATAACACAACTGGTCAACATTGAAATAACAGCTTGCAAACCAGGTATTGCACCGACCAACGAACCCATTGCAGCAGAAACAACGGGCTCGATCTGTTCACCAATATCAGAATCTTCCAATTCACCCGCAACAAATGCTGTAGATGCGACATTTGCATATAAATGTAACATATCTCTGAGAGTTGGCCGTTGGTGGTATACATGGGCTACTTGCCAAACCATCTTAGTCTGCGCAGAGAGGACCAGTAAAGCATCTAAATTTCCATTTTGAGAAATCGCCGTTGTCATGAAAATACGTGATGATGTTTGGGAGACAATTTCATTTGTTTTGGTATCCAAAACTTGAAGTGCTTGAATGAGATTTTCTTTTCCGTCCAGTGGAAGGTTTTTTACAAGCGCATTCGTTGACAATCGTTTTTTAAGCGCAATTAAATGACGTGAAAATTCTGGAGAATCTTGTTTTTGCGGAGGGATCAATGCTTTGGGCAAACGAAAAAATATGACAATTGGGCACATGACCAATACAGCATAAATACTTATTAAGCCCCAGAGTACAGCCACACCGAAACGTTCGTCTAATTTTGTTACGAGATCAACAACCTGAGTTGTCTGATTGATCACAAAGAGAACGATTGTCAAAAGTATGAATACACTCACCAACAGCACAATATTCTTAAATGCACCTGCCATCGTTACCAACTCCAATGAGGTTTGTTGCGTATTGTTCGATCACATCTATCATTGCCAGCTTCTCATGCCATGTGGCAGGAATCATATCCACACCGTAATACGCCCCTGCTAATTGCCCATACACAGCCCCAGTTGTATCTGCATCATCACCGAGATTCACAGCCAGCAAAGCCCCTTGCTCAAAAGTTGTGGCCTGATAGAAAGCCCATAATGCCGCTTCCAAAGACTTCACCACATATCCAGTTCCTTGAATATCAGGCGGTTTTTTTACTGCAAAAGAGCCTTGCGCGATCGCCTCAATATGTTCTTCCAATGGTTCCCGCTCCCACAAGCCCTCGACAGGGCAAAATCCAGTAGACAACAGCTCATCTTTAGACCGTCCTTCGAGAGCCCCAACAATCAACCCTGCAAAATACCGACATGCATCAACCGCCTGTTCTGCCCCGTGTGTTGTCTTTGAACTTTCGGCGGCATATTGAATGGCTTGTTGCGCATTTTTCGCATAGAACAATGGAACAGGTGCGAGACGCATTATGGAACCGTTGCCAGCGGTGTTTGGGTCTGTCGATCCCGCATGCTGATCCCCTGTTCGTTCAAAGTGGCTTAAAGCCCCTCGAACGGTGATCCCGATGTCAAAGCAAGCTCCAGTAGGACTCAAATGCCCATTACGCCACCAGTCAACATATCGGGCCATCTGATCTCGAGCATTAAATCCTTCACAAGTAATCAGGCTTTCTGCAAGACACAAAGCCATGGACGTATCGTCTGTCCACTGGCCAGGTAAGAGATCAAATGGCCCACCACCAATCATGTCACTTATAGGCTCGAAGCTGCCAGGTGATTTGAATTCCAAGGTCGTGCCCAAAGCATCACCAACAGCCAATCCTACAAAACTCCCAAGATACCGTTCTAAAAGGTCCATTCAAATAGCTTTCTCCTAATATACTTTCATAATGGGCTTCAATATAGTTATGTGTAAATAGGTTTGCAACTTCTAAAAGAGTGAATACCTATAATTAAGAACTCCTTCAATTTCACCAGCAAATATCCGCCCAAGACAATCTTCACAATGGCAACCGTTCTCCTTTTACCTAAAACACAAGGACTCGTGGGTAAACACGAGTCCTTGTGTTCAAAAAACGATCCATTTCAAACTATCTCAGTAACTACTTACACCAGATCAAATTTCCTTGTGAGTAAGTTTGTCAACTCAACATGATTTCCAAAAGCTTAGGCCTTTTTGGTTTCCCCTCATTGGCAATTTACATATGTTTTTTCAGTAAACCGTCAAGATTCAAGAAATAGGAATGTGTTTATTTTTGCAATATTTTTTACATCCGTCATATATATACTTGAATCCCAAAGTATTTTTTGCCACTTGCCGGGATTTTTAGTAGGTCTATCACAATTTTTAACGATTCTTGCAGCCATCATGTTGTCCAAGCGAATGATGCCAGCATTCTCCTTGATTGATTTCTGCAAAACTCTATAGATATCTTGCCAGCCAGCTTGAGTTCTTGTGCTTACATTATTAATCTCTTGTTGCCAACTTGGTGTAATTTGAATATTCGTCATCTACAATGTCCCCACATTAGAATGATTCAAGTTTGCCCATGTGCAGACGGTTAACTCCAGCACCGCCTCAACTTCTTAGGCACAGCCTCTTCAACAGACATCTTTTGCTCCCTCCTTATAATCCTTACCAGTTAAAATTCGGTAGGCACGTAAAAAATCCCTCCACTGGATACCATCAGAATAATTCGGCACAACAGCACACGGATCACTCATTGACACCTGATCATCAATAATTACATAACCATCGATTTCACCCCGGTGACCTTCAAGCCACGCATCTATCTCCACATATTTGGACGGGCTAAGTTCTGGAGTAAGCATATCACTGTGGAAATATTTAGATGCCAACCCATTCGAATCGAAAATATCAACAAGATCAAATGTGGTATGCGACAACCGCCAAGACGAACACACCACAATTTTCGCCCCAGTCAAATCGCAAAGCTCCTTGACTAATCCTACACCCACCTGATCAAATGAGGACGCACTTTGGCCGGCATCCTTGCCAGAAGCAAACGATCGGGTGGTCACTAAAACACCATCGATGTCTAAAAAAATGACAGAGCAACCCACTTGCCCCCCCTATCAAATAATGAGCAAAATTTCCCCAAAGTCCTTGGTTTATATCTATAGAAAGATACCACACGCGATACTGATGTGGTCCTGAAAAAATGGACACTCGAAAAACTGGAACCACGCAGATATCATCCTGAATCGGTCACTGCACCTCCAATATCTACAGCAATAGAATCGCCAACATATAGAAAAGCCCCTCTGGATTTCATACCAGAAGGGCTCTATTGTTGTAAGCTGAGCATCCCACTTGCATTGGATTCATTTTCAAAACGCCTCCGCTAAAGGTTTCCGCTCTCTGTGGCGTCATTGATAAGAACGTTAGCGGTTTCGGCCTTGAGACGCTCTACCAACCAGACCTTAATGATGGATTGGCGAGTTACTCCTATACGCGCCGCCTCGCGATCTAAAGACTCAACAACCCAAACAGGGAAATCCACATTAATGCGCTTGTGTTCTTGATTGACGCGACGTGCTGCGGAAAGGTCGAGATCATCTACGATATCTTCTTTTCCTTCATCGAATTTTCTATCAAAATCTTTAGCTTTCATATAGCGCAATCTCCTTCTTGCGGGCTCTCCTTACAGAAATCAGGCGGATGCTCTCATTCCTATACGTAATAACAGCAGACCAATGTATTGCACCGATAATTCCTATAACGAGAAAGCGAAGCTCATCATTAGACTTTGCCTGGATTTCCAGAAGGTCGGTATCTTCCCAGAGCTCCTGAGCGACCAAAAAATCGATGCCATGTTTTTCTTGATTGGCTTTGCTCTTGTCTTCATCAAACTCAAATCTCGCCATGAGTATAAATTACTCCATTTTTACTCATTTGGCAATGCGGATATTCTGTTTGTACTTGGCAAGTTAATTGAATAATTGCTCACATATAAAATAGGTTTCTTCAAAAAAACCAAACCAATAGGCTGAATTGGGATTTTTTCCAATCGTGTTTCAAAGTGCATAACCACTTGATAAGTAAACACTAATAGTCACTTCCTGCTCTTCGGCAGAATCAGCGTAGCAACATGGAAGAAAGTTTTGGAGAAAATTGACAACGGATTTTTCTTGTCAAGGGGAGAAAGAATGAAGGACAGGAGGTAGGATTAGGGGAGCAAAAGACAATGGATTAGCTGGTCCTCCGTTTTGTTGAAATTTATTCACGTATCGATAAGTTGGGCTCATTCAAATCTTTCTGATTTTCTTGACTTCAGAACGCCATCAGGCGATATTTAACGCAATCCAGTTAACCGGATGTGGATGTCAATGCCATTGGGCCCGCAAGGGCCTTTTGCTTTTATAGGAACTTCTTACCAAAAGTTCTCCAGATATTTCCTTACCGATTAAATACAAGATGTTCATCACCTATGAGATTTGGCTTTGGACGCCGCAGAATCTGGCGAGAATTTAAACCGCATCATCAACGCCAAGTTGAGCCAATATCCATTGACACGAGGATATCGCTCTTGCGCGAATGCACTGCACCAAATAAGAAATGATAAAAACAATGCAAACCACCACAGATTACTTTCGAACCCACGACGATACTCGGCTTTTTGAACAACGCTGGTGCCCAACCCAAAACCCCAAAGCCATTATCGCACTCGTTCATGGGTATACCGAACACAGCAGTCGCTACCAATATTTCGCGCAACGATGCGTTGAAGCAGGCATTTCGGTCGAGGCTTATGACCTTCGAGGGCACGGCCGATCCAACGGACGCCGTGGATTTGTGCAGAACTTTCAGGATTATGTGCAGGATCTCACACACTTTCTTCAGCGCGTTCGAGAAAGAAATGCCAATCAGCCGCTCTTTCTCTTGGGTCACAGTTTGGGTGGCACCATGGCCACATATTGGTCCCTGCAAGAATCACCCAACCTCAACGGCCTCATCCTCAGTGGTGCAGCCCTCACCGTGGGAGACAGTATTTCTCGCCCCATGCAATACGTTGCCAAAACACTTTCGCGCTGGTTTCCCAACCTGCCCACAGTACGCGTCGGCGAGGGCTCTGTGATCATGCGAGATCCCAGTACCATTGCAAACTACAACCAAGACCGTTTGGTCTACCGAGCACGCGTACCGGCCCGTGCAGCTGCCGAAGTGCTTCGTGCGGTTGAAAACATTCCAATGGAACGTGTGCTCACGCCCTTGCTCATTCTACACGGCACAGCAGACCGAGTCACCGATCCAAAGGGCAGCGCCGAACTCTATAAACGCGCGCGGGCAACAGACAAAACATTCAAATCCTACGACGGTCTCTATCATTCCTTGCTCGAAGAACCAGAACGGGATCAGGTGATGGCTGACATCCTCTCTTGGATTCCTGAGCGCATACCATCCATCTCCACAAATACGGCATCATCATCCCCAACAACATAGACAAAAGAATGCATCAAAATTTCCACGAAACGTATCCGTACCACGATATGACACCCCGCTCACACAGCACGTAATTACGTCTGCCCTCTTGCTTTCATGATCACAAAATAATACCGTCCCAAAACCACCATCAAAATGCCGCCGAGGATCATCGCAGCCGACAACACAAGACGCAGTGTCACCGCTTCAGACATCAGCAATACACCACCCACTGCTGCGATAACAGGTACCAACAGTTGCACCACAGCGGCCTGCGTGACCGAAAGCCCGCCCAACGCCGTATACCAAATTGCATACCCCAAACCAGAAGCAATGCCCCCAGACAACACTGCCAACAAAATGCCTTCGGATGAAAAGTGTGCATTTTTGAATGCAATTACCGTGACAACAATTAGCAATGGCAGTGTCCTAACAAAGTTATACGCTGTATCTGCAAGTGGGTTTTGCGACCTCCTGCCCTTAAGCGTATAAATCCCCCACGCAATACCCGCCACCGTCATCAACAAAAACCCCATCGCTGAAGGCGTTGTCACATTGGGCAACATCAAATACACAAAGCCCATAAAAGCGAGGGCGATCCCCGCCCATTCCGACACGTGTAATCGATTGCCCGAAAAAAGAGACAAAAGGATCATCGTGATTTGCACCGCACCAAACAAAATGAGTGCGCCCGTTCCCGTATCCAACGTGATATAAGCAAAAGAAAATGCAATCGCATACAGAAACAGCATCAAGCTGGCCGACCAACTGCCCGACTCAGATGCACCATTCTTATTACCCCTCACACTCGCCAGCACCAAAAGCACAACAACACCAGACAACAGACGAATCACCGTAAAACTGGCCGCATCAATGCTGCTCTCGCCCAATGCCAACCGACACAATACCGAATTCGCCGCAAAAGCAATGAGCGCCAATGCTGTAAACATGACCGTCTTCGACAAATCAACCTCCAAAATAAACCGTGCCATTCACAATCGAGACCACGCATTCAACACTGCTTTGAAAAATAGAGTATCGGGAAAAAAAAGAAAGGCTTAACTATTGGTCAAAAGGATGCATCATGGGTGTGTCAAATGAAATGTGTAAATGATCATTGAATATTATGTGAGTGGTACTCGATCTCCGAACATAATGACAAAC
>JABIFK010000700.1 GCA_018650745.1 Candidatus Latescibacterota bacterium
AGCACCCTCTCCCGTACCTGCCATATTGCCCAAGGCCAACGCATCTGACGCAACGTGAACACCAACACTTTTCATCACAGCAACAGATCGAATCGCTTCCATTTGGGCACCATTCAACCGAGCGGCACCCAACGCTTCATTGTTGGCAATTTGAACCAACACCCCTTTTTCTATCAACAATTCTTTGACCCGTTCCGCAGCATCAAACACTTCAGCAACGGGAGATCCCGGATACCCCGTCATCAGCCCCATGCGACCTTCAAGGGCACCCTTAACGATAAGCTCGTTACCCGTAAAGATCCCAATACCATCTTCTTGTATAAATCGTCGATCAATATTCATAAGTATTTATACAGCCAGTGTAGAATGAAAAATGATTGCACTCACAGAAATTAAACCATCTCCTGTTTTATAGACAATAAAAATCTGACTTTCCGATTGTTAATAAATGGTGCTCCGCCAATTGGGATTGTATAATTCGCCAGACATTGTCGAGTGAACCAACTCATATATACCCGTGCCTCTTAAATCGACAAAAACGAAAATATATCGGCCCGATTTTTCATAAATCCAAGTGTCCACTGCTTTGCCCGCAGCAGCCGAAGTCTGAAAATCGCGCTCACTGGGCGGCCCATATCTAATATAGACACGCCCTTTGTCAGTAGCAGATCCTTTTTTACCAGGAGACGAGGTAAAGTTGTCATCCGAATATCTGGACCGAATCAAATGGTCACGCAGGCGCTCATTCAAAGGCGTTCCTGGCGTCGGGTCGAGTGTCTTCCAAAATGCCCTCAAGAAAGTCATTTGTGCTTGACCGTCCAACTTCTCTAGCATGTTTAAATCTTTTTCGGTTGCAACATAACGAATGTCTTTGAAATACTGCAATTGCTCTTCTTCTTCTTGTGTCAGCTGAGGAGCTTCTCCGTTGGCAGAAATAAGAAAGACGCGACGACGGTGACGCACATGCTCTCTTGTGCTTCTATCAAAAAGCTCAACCTGCAAAAAATATACCCCGCCCGGCACACCTTCCGTACTCAACGAGTCTGTTTTGACCACACTTTCACCCGGTTTCCGCAAACGCTTGTCCGGAAAAGTTTTGACAACCACCTCACCCGTATCAATGAGACTATACCCCAACACAAATGAGTCTTTAGGATTATCTACTTGGAGCCTAAAATTGTAAATTTCAAAATAGAGTTTTATGGGCTGTCCTGCTCTAAAAAATCGGGTTGTATTTGGCACAACACGCATGCCATTTTTGACAAATCGTCCGGTATCCGATGTTTTCTCCAACTCAGAAACGAACAGCAGATCACTAACTTTTAGCCCCTCCGCATCGAAGGCACGAACCTCAAACATCTCTTCAGATTGGCCAGACAAATCGCCATAGATATCTTCAACCACAATACGCAACTTATAGCGCCCTGGTAACAAATCAAAAGCCACGACATCTCTGACCAACGCACCGTTCTGTTTTAGGCTTTTTAAGTCATCTACTGAAACATTACGCGTCCAGAATTGTCGTTTGACCTCTTCGCCAGCCGTGTCATATAAAGCCGCAGTAAAATCGATCTGTGCAACATACTTTTCACCTTCAGGTACAAACTGCAATTGTCGGGCATCTAATAAAGAATAAATCTCAAAACGCGATAGCCCCTCGGGCCCGCGAAAGCCAGCCGTTTCAACAAACATTTCCAAGTCACCCTCTGTGCGCACGGGCAAATCTCTAAACTTGAGCGCCGGCCCATCTTGTGCCTCAGTAGATGCGCATAAACAACATATGCCAATCAAAAAAAACAAACATCGACTCATCATCTCATCCCTCCTGACCCATCAATAAAATTAAGACCGGAAACGCAAAACAGCAAACTTACATACTGCGAAAGAAACACAATCAAGAGCAATCATGCACGGAAAAACTGAGGGGATCACAAATAATTCCAGAGTTCTTTTTATGAATTTTTTTTTTGAAAAACTCAATTTCGGAAACACAAATAGAGTGGGTAATTAAACATGGGACACTTGATCGGCTGCGTGATATGAACTACGCACCAATGGCCCAGATTCGACATGTTTAAAGCCAAGGGAAAGTGCATAAGTTTTCATCGTGGAGAATTCATCGGGGTGATAAAACCTTTCCACAGCCACATGCTTTGGAGAGGGTTGCAGATATTGCCCAATGGTTAAAATATCTGTCCGCTGAGCAGCCAAATCTTGAATGGCTTGGTAAACTTCGTCCATAGATTCATCGGCACCAACCATAATACCCGATTTGGTGGGAATATCTGGGCGCATATCTTTAGCCCGGTCCAACAACTCCAAAGAACGCTCATATTTTGCCTGGGGCCGCATTGTTTTATACAAGCGCGGTACGGTTTCTAAGTTGTGATTAAGGATATTGGGACCTGCATCCATGACCATTTGTAAGGCGTCCCAATTGCCCTGAAAATCAGGGATAAGCACCTCAATACTCGTATTGGCACACAGTCGATGAACTTCGCGAATTGTTTCGGCAAAAATACCTGCACCACCATCGGGAAGTTCATCGCGATTCACCGAAGTGATCACCGCATGGCGCAGTCCCAAATGCTGAACAGCCTCTGCAACGCGTTTGGGTTCTTCAGTATCCAACCATTCAGGGCGACCTGTTTTAACTGCGCAAAACCCACAACTTCGCGTACACACATCTCCCAAAATCATGAAAGTAGCCGTTCCACTGTTCCAACATTCACCAATATTGGGACAACGTGCACTCTCACAAACTGTGTGCAAATTCTGCTCTTGCACCAGATTTTTTAGTTCTCTATATCGAGAACTACCTGGCGCTTGGACACGAAACCAGTCAGGCAAACGACGTTTGGGTTTTGCACTTGAACCTTCAATATCTAATAACATGCCTCACCTCAAAATACGTCCCGTTAAAGTTCGCAAAGTCGCACTAGAAATCTCAACATTGACAAAAGTATTGTCTTGGGCACCATCACGTTGAAAGACAATGTTCTTAAATCCATCTGTCTTACCTATGACCATGCCTTCGCCCTTTCGAGCCTTCCCTTGAATCAATACTTCTTCTACGCGACCGATATAGCCCGAGTTGATTTCCACAGAAATTGCGTTCTGTAATGATATGATGGCATCTAATCGTCGCCCTTTCTCTTCTTCTGTCACAGTATCCGGCAACGCTTTAAAAGCGGCAGTCCCCTTACGCTCAGAATATTTAAACAAAAATGCAGAATCGTATTGAACCTCACGCATCAAAGCCAAAGTTGCTTCAAAATCCATTTCGGTTTCACCCGGAAAACCTGCAATCACATCGGTGCTTAAACATAAACCCGGCATAGCCGCCCGAAGCTTATCAACCAATGCCATATATTCTTCAACACTATAAGACCGCTTCATTGCTTCAAGCACAGAAGTAGAACCAGACTGCACAGGCAAATGGACAAACCGACAAATCTTATCATTAGCCGCCATAACATCGATTACTTTATCCGAAAAATCACTGGGATGAGGCGATGTAAAACGAACACGACGAATGCCTTCGACATCAACAATCATCTGCAAAAGATCAGCAAAGTCATACTTCCCGTCAGTATATGAATTGACAGTTTGTCCCAACAGTGTTACTTCTTGAAAACCTTCTTGAGCGGCCACTTGCGCCTGACGAACAATTTCATCGGCAGGCACACTGCGTTCTCGCCCCCGCACGTAAGGTACAATACAAAATGTGCAAAATTTATCGCACCCCCGCATAATGGTAATCCAAGCATTGGTACTGTCTTGTCGCAAGGGATCAAGACCCAAATATCCTTCATCTCGGTCCAAGCGCACATCCAAAGCAGAATCGCCAGAGGCCTCGGCTATAAGTTCTGGCAAACGTCTATATGAATCTGGCCCAATCACCAGATCCACATAGGGCGACTGTTCCATCAAATCATCCGCCAAATGCTTGGCCATACATCCCGAAACGCCCATAATGACATCGGGACGTTCTCGCTTAATCTCACTCAATTGTGATAAGCGCCCCAACACGCGTTCTTCGGCATGATCTCGAATGGCACACGTGTTTAGGACAATAACATCCGCTTGTTCTGGAGCCGTGGCATTTTGATAACCAGAGCGCTCAAGAACCCCCATCATTAACTCCGTATCAGACACATTCATCTGACACCCATAGGTCTCAATGTAGACGCGCCGCCCAATAACAGGCACAACGGACAGCTCTGGTTCGTTTTCAATGGTTTTACCATTCAATTCAATGCCTAATAAATCACTCACAGCACAATCAACCTTTTTTAGTTTGAATTGTTTCTATTGCCAACCGAATTTCGTTCAAAACGTCAGATTCTGTTTCGTCTTCCAAAGCTGCTTGCAAAATTTCAACAGCTTCGTCACCGCCAACCTGTCCTAAGGCCCAAGCCGCATGCTCACGCACCAAGATTTCATGATCGCAAAGGCACTGGCCCAATACGGGCACATCAGCAACCGAACCTATATTCCCTAAAGCAACTGCCGCATTGCGCAACAAGCCTCGGCGCTTGGTACGTTTTACGGGGCTGCCCTTAAACGTTGCCGAAAATTTCGCTTGATCCATCAGTAACAGATCGCCCAGTTTCGGAGCATCCAATTCAGAGCGTGGTTGAAATGCAGGCTCATCTGTTGGCTGACTGTGTTTTTGATTCCAGGGACACACATCTTGACAAATATCGCACCCATATACCCAGTTGCCTATCTTGGGGCGCAAGTTGCGTGGTATGCTTCCTCGCAACTCAATGGTCAAGTACGAAATACACAATCGGGAATCAACCACATAAGGTTCAACAATCGCCTTAGTAGGACACGCATCTATACACCGCGTACAAGTACCACAATGATCCATCTGAGGTGCGTCTGGGGTCA
>JABIFK010000004.1 GCA_018650745.1 Candidatus Latescibacterota bacterium
AAGCATTTTCAACAATTAAATAACCGTCTTGCTCAAAAGAAAGCTTCTCAGCCTCTGTCATCACATAATCTAAACAAGCGGTATCCATAAACACTCCTTCTATGTGGTTATTCGTAAAGTCCACTGGCCTTGGTTTTGAGGATTCTTGACCTCGAGCGTCATTCGCACCACACGCGGTCCCCAAACGGTATGTAACTTCTCGCCATCTACCAACGATATTTCTTCTGTTGAGACATCGAAAACAACAGCAAATTTGCCAGTGCATTGCGCCGTTGATTGCGTTCGGCCTGATAACGCGTGCGAGTCCCCGTTCTGACATGATCTAAAAATGAAGTGGCAGTCAATGAGGGCCAAGCAAAACTGAGTGATTGTTCTCCACGCGCAATATAGGCTTGACGAATGCCATCGGGTAAACTGTCCCACCCGTCACGCTCAGTTGCTGTAGGATACGGATGCCAATCGTTCTCCAAGATCTCCTGCAGCTTTTCTTTCGGATATTGTTCAACCAACATATCAGCCTGCCTTTACATTTAAATAAAACACACACGGTGCGTCAGAGTTTGACAATGGATTTCCAAGCCCCGTAGTAAACTTCAAATCGGCCACGTCTTCTTCCACACGCTCACCGGTCCAAATATCCATCCAAACCACAGAGACGTTTGCACCCGATTCGATTGTCGACAGATCTATTTGCGTATTTCCACCTTCAGGCAAAAAAACGAAATATTGTTTACCCGGCTCCGCACTACACATTCCTCGATCGACATAATCATTGTCAGGTACCAAGCAATTAAAATCCATCAACGTCAAAAAGTCAGTCAAAAACCGAAAACGCGTCCAGCTCTCAGGTATCGGATAAAACCGATTGATGTCCCACGACGTATTACAATAATAATAGTTCGCATAGGCACCTCCCACATAAAGCGCCCACGTCCACAACAACATCGTCTCGCCCGACATCGTCATCTTTGGAATAGGCGCCGCAAGCGGGGGTTCACCCACTTCATAGCCATATTCCATATTCAAATACGGCTTCTCTATATTTCGCCAACGGCGCACGGCTTCTCTGTTGAGCTTATACGCCGACGCCATTTCCCACCCTTCTACCGTACCTCCAAATTTCACCTGATCCGAAACAAAGTCACACGCCGCATCCACAACCGTTTCTTTCCCCCACGACTCCCGCTCGGTATCGTGCGCAGTAATTAAATTCCCATACCCATCCACTTCCCGAATCAGTGCAATCCGAGACAATGCATAATCGTGACTGCCTGAGCGATTGAGCAAGTTATATGTTTCTTTGCTGATATCCCAAATCACATTTGAATACGCCTGATACCGTTTGATCACATACGCCCAAAACTGATCATCTTCATCCGACAACCATTCAGGCCAATTCACCTTCTTATTTTGCACTTGGATCATCAAATGTAAAACCACACCGCGTTCATGCAATGCGGCAACTGCTCGATCAAACATCTGAAAAAAACCAACATTTAACCGTGTATGATCAGGGTCATCATTTGTCCCGTCGAACAAATAATGTTCAGGGCGTTGATACAGATAATTTTCTGTTCGTTCACTTATTTCCGTGCGGTGATAATAGTGTGCATACAAATTGGCCATCACATAGTTGAAACCACCGTCACAAAGCAAATCCACGGCCTCATCGAAAGTTGGATTCTCTCGATCAACCGTTTCCTCCCCCCCGTGCACCTGATGATACGCCGTCATCCAATCCCACTCAAACCCAAGTGGGATGCAAACTGAGCCGTCTTCAAACAGAAACCGATGTGGCGTCTTCTCATCCACCACCAGTCGACCATGAACACGCGTATTCTCGTTGGGCAAACACGCCACAAAGAGATCACCTACGCCTGCTAAAATTGCATCATCTGATGCCACAACGCCACGCCATGCACCTTCTAAGGTGGGGCTAAAACGGATTTGCCACACGCCGTTGCCATCATAAAAACCAGGCACTTTCAACGTGACGCCCGACGCATGGGTAAATGTTGCAGAGAGTTGCACTGCAAATGGGTTTTCGTGCACGGTATCACTGGGCAATTCAAAATTGTGCACCTCAAAACGTGCGATCTGTATCGAAGGATTATCCATGATCAAGAACCCTTTTTATCCCTTCCAATCCGTGTTGATACTCGTATATCCATCTGTATGTTTTTGAAATCGCTCTGGTAAGTTCTTCAAAAATTGTTGGCCAACCTCTGGTATTTCCCACGGCACTTCGATTTTATGGTTGCGATCTCGAAACCCAATCGCACACGACAACCGCACGTGTTCTTCGGCATTGGGAAAAGCACCGTGATATGTTCGATGGGCAAATAGAATCATATCACCGGGATTGGTAAACAAAGGCACCAAACCAGGGATATCAAATCCAGCATATCGACTTTCCTCTTCGTTCGCCGGATAAAAAGAGCGTCGATC
>JABIFK010000225.1 GCA_018650745.1 Candidatus Latescibacterota bacterium
ATCACTATACGTACACCATCACGCGCCAACGGTACCAAGTCATAAGACAAATCACGGCAATCCAAAAACAATGCGTGGCCAGCTTTTCCATTTGCAGAAATGAACTGATCCATAATCCCACAGTTCACACCCACAAATTGATTTTCTGCACGCTGGCCCAAAAGAGCCAAGTCTGGTCCAGACAGTTCAATACCATTCAATTCCATCAGGGTTTTTCCAACTGCCATCTCAACCGCCGCAGAACTGCTCAACCCCGCCCCCATTGGCACATCACCCACCACTGCAGCATCAAAACCACAAAGAGAATGGCCTAACTTTTGAAACTCACGTATAACGCCCTTTCCATAATCCGACCAATGCTTTTCTGCTGCCAAGTCACCAGTAAGATCATACTCAGCCATTTCATTATGCATCCCCGAAAAAACACGTATTCGTTTATCCTCACGAGGGCGAACAGCAAGTACCACCCACCGATCGATAGCAACCGGAAACACAAACCCATCATTATAATCTGTATGTTCACCAATCAAATTAACACGTCCAGGAGCTTGCACAAGCAATTCTGCTTGCCCACCAAAAGCCTCCTCAAATGCACCTTGTGCTTGTACAACAATAGGATGCACCTTATCCCCCTTCATTAAGGATGAAGAACCATCTTATCTCTAACGGCCAACAACTTTCATCTTCAAAAAATCCAACAGTGTCGCAGCAAACGTTCTACAATCAATCTATCTCAGCCATTGCATGTCGTAACTCTTCTGCCGTAACATTGGGATCTGATGGATTGATTAAGTTGCCAAAAATATCAGCACCAACAACATGCTTGCGCAATCCAGGCCCTCTCAAAAGCGAGGTGATTTGGATTTGCATATGATAGCCATAATCCACACCATCCGTTGGCGCCTGCAAAAGCGCCAAGGTATAATGATAGGGTGCATCAAACAACCCATCTAATCCAGTCAACACGCACTGCAGGGCATCTGCCAAACCAAGTCGTTCTTCGGCACCCAATTCAAGTAAACTGGCCACATGACGTTTCGGCATAATCATCACATCATAAGGAAATTGTGCTGCAAATGGAACATACGCAACCACATCTTTCTCGTTCACCAAAATGCGCCGTCCATCATCTACTTCAACATCATTTGCGTCACAGACAAAGCACCCACCTTTTTCTTTTTTGTACTGCGCAAACATCGCCAATTGAGGTTTTACAATAAGGTCTGGGATTTCTCCATAGGCATATACTTGTCCATGAGGATGGGGTTGTGAATTGCCCATCACATCTCCCCGATTTTCGAAAATCAAAGGATAGGCAATTTCAGCTTTCTCACCCAAACGCGCATATATATCTGCCCACGCATCCACCACATTGGCAATCTCATTCACCGACAGCGTAGACAAACGTTGCGAATGATTCGGGCCATACACCACCACTTCACAAACGCCACGTGACGTTCGAGAGGCATAAGGTCCGTTCCGTTGCTCTGTTTCGTAGGCATCCAAAACAAGAGACGAAAAATCATTCGTAAAGGACCATACGCCCTCATAGTTTGGGTTCACATCACCCGTAACGCGCGTATTGCCAGGGCACAAATAACATTCCGGTTCATAAGCAATATCTCCGCCCTTATCCATAGATTGGGTTTCACCTCGCCATGGTCTATTCCCTCGATGCGCAGCCACATTAACCCACCGATTCCAAAATGGATTAAAACGTTCCTCTTGCACAACCAGGTACCCTTGTGGATGCAAACGATGCCAATGCCATGCCGATTCTATGGTTTCAAGAAGCGACTCCTGAACCTGCCACCCCAAATCTTTTTTTATTTGATCTGCATTTGCAATCAGTGTTGCCGGATCTCCGCTTCGGCGCTCACCCAAGATTTCAGGAATTGCATGCCCTGTCACTTCTCGAACGGCCTTGATGATTTCTCTAACACTGAACCCTTTGCTCGATCCCAAATTATATGTCATTGATTCCGCACCACTGACCAATTTATCCAAGCACAGGACATGAGCATCGGCTAACTCGGGTACCGAGACATAGTCTCGCACAGCAGTACCATCTAAGGTATCATAATCATCACCAAAAACAGTGATGTGTGGGCGCTGTCCCAAAGCAACCTGCAAGACAATTGGAATCAAATGTGTTTCTGGATCGTGGTCTTCTCCAATAAGACGAGAGCGATCGGCTCCAGCTGCATTAAAATAGCGCAAAGCCGCAAACCGTCTCCCCGAACGTACAAGCAATCTTTCATCCATCACCTTTGTAATGCCATATACATTGGTTGGAATTTTTAAATGTGCAATATCGATCTCACCCAAAGCGAGGGCTGGGCTTTGTTCGGCAATATCCTGTTTATACCACCCCAAGAGCTCATCAAATGAAACAGCTGCAGGCATAAGCTGGCACTGATCAAATTCACCGGCACCCAATATGTGTTCCTGATATCCTTCACCAAGCGGTATATAACCTGAATCGGGTTCGCCATAGGTCGCAGCCGTAGATGATTTTACGATAGGGATGTCTCCCGATGCGGCCACCAAGTTTCGAAATGCAAGCACATTGTTCTCAAAATAAAACCTCGGCTTTTCTTGGGATTCTCCCACCAAACTCTTGGCAGCAAAATCAATAATGCCCGAGAAAGTGTGCCGATCAAAAACACCTGCAAGTTCGTCAGGATTCAACAAACTCACATTTTCAAAACCAAATTGTTCTGGCCCATAAATCCGTTCAAAGAATGTCAACACTTCGCGATGCCCTGTAGACAGGTCATCCAACACAACAACACGCCGATTGTCTTCCAACAACCGACGTGCCGTATGGCTGCCAATATAACCCGCTCCCCCAGTGATCAATATCGCATCCGTCATACCACACCCTTTATTTTATTTCTTTAAACGAAACCCTAAAAAACAAAGCATACATAATTGGCACAAATAAAAGCGTGAGCGCCGTTGCAAACAGCAGCCCAAAAATGATCGCCACAGCCATGGGTTCAAACATGGGCCCACCACCATACCACAATGGCAACATGCCACCAACCGTGGTCAAGGTCGTTAAAATAATCGGTCTCAATCGGCGTTGTGCAGCTTCTAAAACAGCTTGAGCAGGTGAAAGGCCATTGGTAATTTCAATATTCACACGATCGAGCAAAACAATTGCATTGTTAATCACAATACCCGCCAAAGAGATAACGCCCAACAATGTAATAAATCCAAAATAAGACCCCGCCACAAGTAACCCAAAAACAACACCAACAAATCCCAGCGGGATGGTCATCAGTATTATCAGTGGACGACGTAAAGAATTAAACTGACCTACGAGCAACAACAAAATAATCAAACCTGCGATGGGCAATTTCTCTCCAATAGATTGATTGCCTTCCACAGATGCCTCATACTCACCACCAAATTCATATTGATACCCAACCGGCCATTTGGTCTGCTCTTTGTCCAGCCAAACTTGCAAAGTCGCAAACACGTCCAGTGCAGTAAAATTGGGATCTAAGTTTGCAGCAACCGTCACCGTCTTCAATCGCCCCCGCCGCAATATTTGCGCAGGTTCCCAAACCACATCAATATTGGCCACCTGCCGCAAAGGTACAGACTGACCGGAACCTTGAGCAAACACATTTAGACTTTCCAATTTACCGACATCTTTTCGATCAGCCGCAACCGAGCGCAATGTCACCGGAATCACGTCTTCTTTTTCTCGATACTGCGTAGTTTCAAACCCGCTCAATACGGTCTGCAATGAAACCGCAATATCTTGGCTACTCACCCCAGCACGCCGTGCACGCGCTTGATCAATATCAACCACCAGCTTTTTGGTGCGACGCCCCCAATTGTCTGAAATATTCTTGGTGCCCGATTGCGCTGCCAACCATGTTTTTAACCGATCCACAATCTTGAATACTTCA
>JABIFK010000801.1 GCA_018650745.1 Candidatus Latescibacterota bacterium
CGCAAACTGGCTCAAATCCCGCCAATAGTCCCACCTTTTGGTTATTACGTCGACAACAATCGCATCGTTGGCCCACGCCAAGATTTTGCCGTTAACCAATCCTTCATTGACACCTGGAGAAATCTTTGGATCGGTACTTGGGGGCTAGGCGTTGGTATGGCAAACCTCAATGACCAACAACTGAGCTTTAACACATTTGGCCCCATCGAAGAAAACGTGACAGCTTTGGCCTTCGACAACAATACCATTTGGGTCGGCGGAGAAGACACCTATCGCGCACCTGCACGAGGCATCTCACATTACAACCTCAATACCCAAGAATGGAAATACTTTGAAGCCCAGAATATCATCGGGCTCGAAAATCCTCAAATCAGAACCATCTTAACCGACAGCACAACCGTTTGGTTTGGCACCCACACAGGCCTTATGCGATACAATAAACGCGCCAACCGCTGGTTAACATACCGCGACACAGAATATTGGGGGCGTGTCAATGCTTTGGCCAAAGATCAACATATTCTCTGGATTGGTTCAGAACGCGGGCTGGCGCTCTTAGACACACGTGCCGATTCACTTGATCGCGTTTCAGGGAGCGAGCGTGCCATTATTTACGCCATGATAACAGGCCCCAATCACATTTGGGCGGGCACAGAAGCTGGGTTATATGCCTGTGCCCGTGGCAATCGAAAATGGCGTGCTGTATCCGATGAGAAAAATTTCACCAAACGTCCAATCCGTGCTTTGGCGATGTACGACAGCATGCTATATGTTGCTACAGAAACCCCATCATCCTTGCTAAGCTACCATATAGGTCAAAACACTTGGCAAGAATACACCTTACCCGAAATAGGAAGCAGTCGCCGAGTGAGTATAGCCGCAAGTAACAAACATGTGTGGATTTCAACAAATCAGGGCGCATTTCTGCTTAACCTTACAGATCGTCTCTGGACGCGTTACCACACAACTGAAGGTCTAATTCACGGGGGAGTACAAGCCATTTTAGCAGGTCAAAATCACATTTGGTTTGGCACCGCTGAGGGCTTAAGTCGCTTCCACTGGTCTCGTGCACTCTTAGAATAAAATAAATAAGAATATGCTTAAGGTGAATTCCTTGTCTACATGGAGCCACATGTATTAAATCCTTTAAAACCATGTATATACGATTCATTAGATAGGCTTTTCATGTAAAAAAAAGCGTGACAGAGTCCCCTGTTTTTGTTATTTTTGCATGTTAATAGGGTATCCCATTTCACACAGCGTTTCAGTAGATCGGCATAACCTGCAATGAACACACAACTGCAAAATGTTTGTTCTATACATCATTCCCACAAAACGTAGTTCTATAAACTTAAGCGGCGATCTCAACCCCATGTAGGTTGTAAGATTGTCGCTTTACTTTTGCCCATTGGAAAATATGAATTCAGCACTCGGACTCATCGAAATGATGGGTTTTGTTGGCGTAGCAGAAGCAGCAGATGCTGCAGTAAAAGCTGCCGCAGTCGAACTCTCGGCTGTAGAAAAAATAGATGGCGGCCTCATTTCTATTCGCCTACAAGGCGATGTTGGGGCCGTTCAAGCAGCCGTTGAGGCAGGTTGCCAAGCAGCTCAACAAGTAGGCACACTTGTGGCATCACATGTCATACCCAACCCACACGAAGATTTGGTAAAGATTCTCAATCTCAATGGCGGCCACACACTAAAGCCCTCTGAAAACTTAGAGGATTTATCGGTACATCGCCTGCGTCAAATTGCCCGAGAAACACCTGGTTTATCCATACAAGGTCGTGAAATATCTCGTGCCAACCGCGAACAACTCCTAAACGAGTTGAATCGCGCCAAAAATGACTCGGAGTAAACAGATGGAAACAGAATCTCTTTGGGAAAAAGTAAAACAAAGCTTACGTGATGGCGCAACAACAGCCGCCGAAAAAGCCGAACACTACGGCAAGCTCAGTCGAGCCAGACTTGATATTGCACGTACTCGGCACGCTATTCATGATGCTTTTACAGAATTGGGCGGACAAACATATAATTTATTGGAGCAAGAAACCGATACAGTTGTCGGCCAAGATGACGATATTAAAGACCAAATTCAAACGATAAAAGATCTTGAAGCACAACTTCAGAGCCAAGAAGAAGAATTTGCCGCTTTACAAGGCAGCACCCAACCAACAGATGCGCCAGAAAGTGAACCAGAGTAAAACTAACTCCCATTGCTTTTTAGGCGCATTTTTAGGTAGTGTACTTAAGAGAGTGATTCATTTATCATCCACAAGACCTATCTATTGTGCACCATGAAAACCTCGCACATGGAACAGGAGGCCCTATGTAGTCTTCCCCACAAAGCAGCAAAGCAGTAATCCCGTAATCCGTTCGTCCATATCCTTTTGTGGATTAGCCACAAATCACCCGCACTGAACTCCCCAGTGTGAACAAGGAGAGGCTAACGAGTGTCAAGACTAGCTAAAAGACCTTACGCACGCGAAGATGAGTCATTAGATCAATATCTTCAGGAAATTGGTGAAGTAAACTTACTTACTGCAGAAGAGGAAGTTGCGCTGGCCAAACGCATAAAAAAGGGCGACCATGATGCCCTCGAAAAATTGACCAAAGCCAACCTGCGTTTTGTAGTAAGTGTCGCAAAACAATACCAAAATCAGGGCCTATCAATGGGTGACCTGATTAATGAAGGCAATCTCGGGCTCATCAAAGCGGCCAAACGTTTTGACGAAACCAAAGGGTTTAAATTTATCTCTTATGCTGTGTGGTGGATTCGGCAGGCCATATTACAGGCTTTAGCCGAACAATCGCGCATCGTACGTTTGCCCCTTAATCGTGTGGGTGCTTTACACAAAATAGGCAAAGCATCCAGCGGTTTAGAACAAGAATACGGTCGTGAACCCAGTCCCAGTGAAATTGCTGATGAACTCGATATGAGCGATTTTGAAGTTCGGGACACGCTCAAAATTTCCAGCCGGCACCTGTCTCTCGACGCCCCATTTAATGAAGGCGAAGACAACAGTTTGCTCGACGTGTTGGAAGATGGCATGCAACAGCCGCCTGACGAAACACTATTAGACGACTCGTTGTGTCGCGAAATAGAAAAAGCCTTGGCAACGCTCACACCACGCGAAGCCGAAGTTATTACACTCTATTTTGGCATCAATCGTGAACAACCTTTAACGCTTGAAGAAATTGGAGAGCGTTTTGGTCTCACTCGCGAAAGAGTACGTCAGATTAAAGAGAAAGCATTACGACGACTGCGTCATACATCACGCAGCCGCCCGCTCAAATCTTATCTGCTGTAATCTTTTGCATAGAGCAAGAATCAATAGGCCACAAATGGGACCTCCCTTTGTGGCCTATTTCTTTACCCTAAAAAACCAACAAACAATAAACTTACCATACAGAATAACCGGTCCCAGCCACAGATTAAGACATTTACCTTTTACCTTTTACCTTCCTTCCCATCTGCATTTTTTTCAAGATGTTGCGCTTGACTGCCCCTTTCAAAACCCTTACATTATAGGCTTCTAATTTCATATCATTTTCATACGTCTTACTTCAGGAGGTTTTTATGTCCAGTAAGCGCTTGACCAACTTGCTCATGGGTATTGTTGCCATATTGTTGTTAGCCAATTTATTACGTCCCGCATTTGAACCCACCACAGCATTTGCCGAAAATCATGGCAATGAAGAAGCAGTATCAATGACAGGTACGGGCAGCACGGCTTGGGTGCTCAAAGGCAATAAGGTTTATTATATTAAGTTTGAGCAACAATACGAGTCCATTCGCATCTATGGTCCAGAAGAACTCGAACGATAAGTGACACGGCAAAGGTTAAATCGTGTTTGAATATTGTGGTGCTATCCACGTTCATTCTACATACTCAGATGGGTCGGGCAGCGTCCCAGTCATTCTAAATGCAGCCCACCAATCGCAGCTCGATTTTCTAATTTTAACCGATCACAATTCATTGAGGGCGCGAGCAGAAGGCTGGGAAGGATGGCATGGCAAGACATTGCTCATTGTTGGCGATGAGGTCTCTGGTAGACACGGGCATTGTCTTGCCATAGGCACCCAACAGCGGGGTAACCACCGCCAAGACCACCAAGGCATCCTCCAAGATATCCACCGCCAAGAAGGGCTTTCTTTTATCGCCCACCCTCATGGCAAATATCGCCCCTTGTTTAAAGAACACAATCACTCTTGGGGCAATTGGGCAGTGGATCATTTTACGGGTTTGGAATTGTGGTCCTACATGTTCGACTGGGTAACAGACTTTCGATATTATCGGTTTTGGAATCACTATCGACATCCAAACCGTTACATTACGGGGCCACATCCACAGACGCTGCAAAAGTGGGATCTAATTTGCCAACAGCGACCCTGCGTTGCCATTGGTGGAGTTGATGCACACGCACGCAAATACCATCCAACCCCCTTTGTCGTGTTCCCATATGAAAGCGCCTTCCGCACATTACACACACGCATCTTGCTCCAAAAGCCGCTCACGGGGTCTAAACAAGAAGATATCCGTGCCATTTTACAAGCCCTAAAACAAGGACATTGTTATATCTCATACGATGATCTTGCACAAGGGGCTGGCGTGCGGTTTCAAACGCCCGACGGACAAATTACAATGGGAGATGAAACACCCTTTCAGTCTCCCATAGAGATCAACATCCAGCTTCCCCAAAAAGCAGATCTCAAGATCATATGCAATGGCCAAACAATTGCACAACACCAAGAACAAAACCACACATTTCAAGCTAAAAAACCAGGTGTATACCGGGTTGAAGCCCAAATACAGAATTCTCCCTGGGTTTATACCAACCCCATTTATTTGAGGGCACAATGAACGACTTTGCACAACGCAACCGATGGGTTGCCACGCTGGTCACTGCTATTACCAGCATCGTTTATTTATCTACACTGGCACCCACTGTAGCATTCTGGGATTGTGGCGAGTTTATCACCACGTCCTATAGATTTGGCGTGCCACATCCACCCGGTGCACCTTTATACACTCTGCTTGGCCGGCTCTTTTCAATGCTGCCTTTTGGCGAAATAGCCTTTCGTGTCAATTTACTGTCCGCCGCATCCGGCATCGCCACAGTCTTACTCGTTTACCTGTGCACAGTGCGCCTATTGACCAATTGGTTTGACCGGGCCAATTCACAACATCAAATAGCAATCTTTACAGGCGCAGCTGTCGCAGCACTCTCAACTGCCTTCTCATTTTCTTTTTGGAACAATGCCATTGAAGCCGAAGTATATGGCTTGTCAATGTGCATTACATTATTGGCAGTTTGGCTAGGTCTACGTTGGGATGATGCTCACAAAGACCACAACAGCGACCGTAACCTACTCTTGATCGCATATCTTTTTGGTTTAGGTGCAGGCGTACACTTACAATGCCTGCTCACCATTCCCGGCATTCTTATTATCGTATTTACAGATTTGCTCGAAGACCGTCCCAAGAAAACCCAAACGCTCATTGTTATTGGGCTTATTTTTTACCCGTTCCTCTCTATTGCCCTACCCACATTAGCAGCCGTAATCATGACAGGCGCCATCATCATAGGCTTGTTAAGCCTACGCCCAGCTTGGCGCAATCCTCAATTTTGGATTTGGGCCATCGTCTTAGGAGCACTCGGATTTTCAACATATATCACACTCTACCTGCGCTCGGGCCTCAACCCCATTATAGACATGAACGATCCGGAAACATGGGAAAACTTTAAAGCATTTCTTGGACGCCAACAATATGGCACCCATTCCCTCTTTCCTCGACGTGGGGAACCTTGGGCTTACCAATTAAATATCCATTTCAAATACTTCTTACAACAGTTCCCATTCTTCGATGGCATTCCCGTGGACTTTAGGCGTGCCGTAGATGTCTTTACCAATCGCTACGAAACCATTCAAGCATCTCTCATTACCACGGCTTTAGGTATTGGCGGGGCAATTTATCATTTCAGAAAAGATTGGCAACGCTTTTCCTCCATCTTTTCTATGTTCGCCATTATGGGTGTTGGTTTGGTATTCTATCTCAACATGCCCGACCCAGAACCCAGAGAACGTGAATATATCTTTGTTGGCGCATATACCTTCTTTGGCATTTGGATGGGCATCGGTGCAGCAGGTCTTATCCTTTGGGTTCAAGAAAATATCAAACCCATAGCAATGGTCGCACCAATCATTCTCCTCCTCATCCCAACAGGCATTCTTGTTCAAAACTACCATGTGCATGACCGCACGGGTGATTTCATTGCTTATGATTATGCCTACAACATTTTAGAAACCTGCGAAGAAAATGCCATTCTGTTTACAAACGGAGACAACGACACATATCCGTTGTGGTTTCTGCAAGGCGTAGAAGGTATTCGTACCGATATTCAAATTGTCAATCTGAGCCTCATTAAAACCAATTGGTACGTGAAACAGATTCGTGAAGCAGGTGTGCCCCTAGACCTATCAGATACCTGGATAGACAACAACATGCTTGCACAACCGTGGGATGCAGACAGAGGTATGAAACTGCCAGAAATCGAGCTGACAGCACAAGACATCCCCAAAGCAGAGTACCTTCTCGGAAATGGGCCACAAACCGTCACGGTCGTAGAACCTCAAACCTGGATGATGTGGCGTATCATACAACAAAACAATTGGAAACGCCCCATTTATTTCGCTGTCACAGTGCCAAACAGCAACATGGCTGGTTTACGACCCTTTATGTCAATGGAAGGCATGGCTTACAAACTCGTCACAGAACGCGGCTTGGGGCAATTTGATATCCAAAGGACCACCGAAAATCTGTTAGAGAAGTATCGCTATACAGGCGTGTCCGACAACACAATAAACAAAGACCCAGTTGCCCGACGCCTACTGAGTAATTATCTCGTCATTTTTGCAGGACTCACTCAGGCTTATATGCAATTGGATATGCCACAAAATGCCTTCCAAGTCTTAACCGAACTCGAAAGGCATTTGCCCCCCCACGCCTTAGATGTGCCCGAAGCCTGGCACCATGCCAGTCAGCATTATAGAGACCTTGCCATACAATTTGCAGAAGATGGTGAAATTGAACTGGCTTTGGCGTCCTTAGAAAACTTGCTCAGACTCGGCCCTGCAATTCAAAACCCTGACGAGATCAGAAATGTGATTGAGAGATGGCGCATAGAAAAAGATAAACAAACAAGCGACAGTGTTGTCGTCCCTTAGAGGACAACCGATTTAGATAACCATCTGTTTTTTATCCACGCATTGACCATACTGCAAAAAAAAGGCGATTCATTAATTGAATCGCCTTTTTTATTTACCATACCAACCGTCGATTATCCATCCCATTGCTCATAAACATCAACAGAAGCTTTTCTTTGACGAAACCGCATCAAAACATAACCCACCATAAAACCAGCAATATGCGCATACCAAGCAACGCCACCCACACCATCTGAAGCATTCATCAATTGAATCACAAACCAAACACCCAAAACAATCAACGCGGGAATGCGTAAGAAAAAATAAAAAAACAATACCAAGATGCGCGAATGTGGAAAAACAGCCAAATATGCACCCAGTACACCTGCTATGGCACCACTGGCACCAACCATAGGCGCAACACTATCCGGTTCGGAAGCAACATGAGCAATTGTAGCGACAATGCCACACAAAATATAAAATCCCAAAAATTTGAAATGGCCCAAAGTATCTTCAATATTATTTCCAAAAATCCATAAATAAAGCATGTTGCCACCCAAATGCATCCATCCTCCATGCAAAAACATGGATGTCAACAACGTCAGATACAAAGGAATAGGCGTAGGAGAAATGGCATCGGTTGCATGTATCATCTCAAAGGGAATGGCCCCAAATCGAGATGTAAACATGTTGTATCCCAAATCTCCCAACAACAAAGCATAAATAAAAACACCCATATTTATGACAATGAGCATCACAACAAATATGGGAGGCGTATATGTCGGATTATCATCCTTCAGGGGAATCATCATCGCCTAAAAACTCCCAATACATTTAAATCAATCCCTGCCAACACCCAGAAACGAGTCCAATCCCACACGTTTAAATACAGCCGTTTCCAATAAGTTTTAGCACATCCTATTTAATAACAAAAGCGTGGATTTGACGCGCTTCATTGCCACAAATATCTCGCACCACCACTTCAACTTGATGCCTACCCACAGCCAAAGGTTTTCGGGGTTTTGCAAATATGAGATCTTCTTCAGGGTCAAACTCTACAATCAGCTTTTTTCCATTCAAACGTATTTCAATATCTTCCTCACGCCAAATGCCCGACGAAACGTCACGTATTGTTGCCAACACTTTGGGCTGTCGCTCAGAGACCACCTGATTCTGTGCAGGACGAAGCCCACGAATCTGGGGTGGTACATCGTCAATCAGCAA
>JABIFK010000266.1 GCA_018650745.1 Candidatus Latescibacterota bacterium
CCGCCAATGGATGGAAGCCGGCGCGGGTGTGCTCAACCTTGGCTTAGATTATCAGCCTTCGGCAAATGCCGATTTCCGAGAACTTGTCGCATTATGTAAAGTGGCTGCCGAATACGGTGGCATTTATGCGGCCCATGCACGCTATCACATCCTGGGCCGCAAAGCAGCCTGGGAAGAAACGGTTGAACTTTCCAAAGCCGCCAACATTCCCGTACACATTTCACATGAACGTGTTGATCTCGATTCTGAAAAATGGCTCAATGACATTGACAATGAAGGTATCGATCTGACCTTCGAATCTTATCTCTATCCAGCAGGCATGACCCACATGTATATGATGTTGCCCATGAAATATCAAGAGGGCAGCCCAGACGAAGTCAACAAACGCCTCGAAGATCCAGCAGTTAAAGCAGAATCACTCACCGAACTCAAACAATGGCTTGGTCGTGGCGATCAAGTCGTTGGTTATACGGGATCGAACCGTCACATTGGCAAAACACTTTCAGCCCTTGCCAAAGAACACAAGACAACACCCGAAGCATTTGCCTATAATTTGCTGCTTGAAGAACACGAGCATCAAGCCTTTGTTTTTCCTTGGCAAGACCCGCCAGAAGTATCCGAAGCAACCGTCACCCGCACAGCAACACACCCACGCATGATGGTTGCATCCGATGGCATCTACAATATCCCGCATCCGCATCCGCGTGGGTTTGGATGTTTCGCACGTGTCTTAGGTCACTTCGTGCGCGAACGAAATCTGCTCTCACTTGAAGAAGCCGTCTATAAAATGAGCGGATTTCCTGCGCAACGTTTTGGCATCCCTGACCGCGGAGAATTGGGCAAAGGCAAAGCGGCTGATATTGTGATCTTCGATCCCAATACGGTTGACACACAGGCTACATTTGAATCCCCCACATTACCACCGGTTGGCATTCCCTACGTTATTGTCAATGGACAAATCGTTATTCAACATGGCCAACCAACAGACAAATTACCCGGTCGGGTTGTCCGCCATCGATCAACTTAAAAACAGCAAAGAGCAGAGCGTAAAAACATCAACCCAATAGGTATTGAACGCTTTACGCCATGCGCAAATTTATCTTATGTCTATTCAAACTAAAATTCACGACACAGCAGACCTGGTCGCACAATCGGCCGCCCAAACAATAGCCACCCTCATTCGCAAGAAGCCCAATGCCGTCATTGGGCTTGCAACGGGGTCCACACCCGTTAAAACATATGCAGAGCTGATTCACCTGCATCGCGAAAACAATTTGAGCTTTGCCAAAGTCACCACCTTTAACCTCGATGAATATTGGGGTTTAGATGGCGATCACAACCAAAGCTATCGCCACTTCATGCAAGACCTCTTTTTTAATCGTATCGACATTTGCACCTGGAATACCCATGTGCCCAATGGTAAAGCCGTTGACCCTGCTCTTGAGGGCAAATCCTTTGAAGCTCAAATTCGCGCCAGTGGCGGCGTAGATCTTTGGCTTTTGGGCATTGGACACAATGGACACATCGCATTTAATGAGCCCGGTAGCACCATAAATTCCCGCACCCGGCAAGTAGACCTCACACAAACAACCATAGAAGCCAACACACGTTTCTTTCAAAACCAAGACGATGTGCCCCGCAAAGCCATTACCGCAGGAATTGCCACCATCTTAGATGCACGCCAAATCTTGCTCTTAGCCACCGGCTCTGCTAAGGCAAACGCCATCAAACAAGCCCTTCAAGACCAACCTACATCGCAAAGTCCTGCCAGTTTTTTACAAACCCACGCCAACTGCACATTCATGCTCGACAAAGAAGCGGCATCTCAAATTGCATAAACTCTATGAATATACTCGTCTTTAACAGCGGCAGTTCTTCTGTCAAAACACGCCTCTTTGACATGCCAAACGAACGGTTGATTGCATCTTGCCAAGTCGAAAAAATTGGCCAACCTGATGCGACCTTTTCCGATGGCACAAATGTCAATACGATATCCGCACCCGATCACACCCGTGCAATTGCCTATATATGTGATCACATCAATATATCTCCCAAAGAGATACAAGCGGTTGGCCATCGGGTCGTTCAGGGCGGCGAGCAATTCTCTGAAGCCATACGCATCACACCAGAAGTCGAAAGAGAAATTGACGCTCTCAAAGCATTTGCGCCGCTACACACACCACCAAATGTCGCAGGCATTCGCGCGGGTCAACAGATCCTTCCCAAGGCCATTCACGTCGCAGTCTTTGACACTGCATTTCACCAAACGATGCCAGAACACGCCTATCGATACGCAATCCCAACCGCCTATTACACACAAGATCACATTCGACGATATGGGTTTCACGGCACATCCCACCGCTACGTTTCTGAACGTGCAACTCAAATACTCGGGCACGCCTTCACGGGCATCACGTGTCACTTAGGCAATGGATGCTCTATCACTGCCATCAAAGACGGGCAATCCATAGATACCTCTATGGGGTTCACGCCCCTTGAAGGGGTTGCAATGGGAACACGTTCAGGCGATATCGACCCAGCCATTGTGCTCAACTTGGCTCGAAAAATGGGCATAGACAAAACAGACCACCTTCTCAACCGAGAAAGTGGTCTGTTGGGTTTGTCAGAAAAGTCGAACGATCTACGCGAACTGCTCGCATCAGCCAAAACAGGCGATACCAAAAGCCAGCTTGCGCTTGATGTGTTTACTTATCGCATCAAAAAATATATCGGATCTTATCTTGCCGTGCTCGGCCAAATGGATGGCATAGTCTTCACCGGTGGCATTGGCGAAAACAGTCCCGACATCCGCCAACAGATTCTCACCAATCTTGAACCGCTCGGCGTTCAACTCGATCCAATAATAAATAAAAAGTGCATCGGTCAAGAAACCGCAATCTCAACCGAGCATGCAAACATCAAAGTCTTCGTCATTCCGACAGATGAAGAACGCCTCATTGCGCGCGAGACCTATCAACTGGCGAATCCACC
>JABIFK010000906.1 GCA_018650745.1 Candidatus Latescibacterota bacterium
AAGGGTTGTAGGCCATTGTTCCTCATACATACTCTAAAGGTATTTGCGGAAAATCAGCCCTTCCGGCACTTGAGGAACGGCATTTTTTGCTTACTTTTTGTTGCTGCAACAAAAAGTAAGTCGCCGAAGGCATAAAATATAAAACCGCTTTTGATCCACATAGCGCAAACGACTTTTCATTTTTTATTTTATACCAAAAGGACCCCCATGACCACCTACCGACTCACCTTCCTCCGCGAAAAGCTCAAAGACATCGACACCCTCATCATCACCAACCCCCAAAACCGCCGCTTCCTAACAGGCTTCACAGGTTCAGCAGGTGTATGTTTCCTCTCCAAAGACCACGCCTACCTCGCCACCGACTTCCGCTATTACACCCAAGTCGAACAAGAATGCCAAGACTTCGAATTGATCCAAGCAGGATATGATTTCATCGGCACCCTCCCCAAAGTGCTCGAAAAAATGAACGCCAAACGCGTCGGCTTTGAAACCGATCACCTCACCGTCTCCGAATTTGAATCGTACAAAGAAGCGGCACCCCATGTAGAATGGGTGCCCACCAAAAATCTCGTCGAAGACCTGCGCGAAGTCAAATCCGTTGCTGAAATCGAAACCTTACGCCACGCCATCAAAGTCACCGACTATGCCTTTTCACGCGGGCTCCAAGCTCTCAAACCCGGCATCACCGAAAAAGCCCTGCAATGGGCCCTCAAACAAGCCCTCTTCGACATCGATGGCCGCGAACCGTCCTTCGACATCATCGTTGCCGCAGGTCTCGCCGGTGCCAAACCCCACGCACGCCCCTCCGATGCACCCATCCCCAGAGGTGTTCCCATCGTCATTGACATGGGCGCCCTTGTAGATGGTTATCACGGCGATATGACCCGTACCATTGTCATGGGTGAACCCGACGACACCTATCGCAAAATCTACGACATCGTTCTACGTGCCCAAAAAGCCGCCATAGACGGCATTCGCCCCGGTCCCAACGGCCGCGACATTGACGCCCTCGCCCGCGACCTCATCACAGACGCCGGTTATGGCGACAACTTTGGCCACGGACTCGGTCACGGCGTGGGCCTCCACATCCACGAAATGCCCCGTTTCTCCACACGCGCCACCGATGCCCCCCTCCAAAAAAATATGGTCATCACCGTCGAACCCGGCATCTACCTCCCTGACTGGGGCGGCATTCGCATCGAAGACGTCGTTGTCGTCACAGAAAACGGATGCGAAATCCTCACCGAAACGCCCAAAGATATTACATCGCAGATCATGCCAGTCTAAACCTTGTAGCATTTAGTAAGAGGAGGAAACAGATCGTGGACAATAATATATTCGATGGTTTCTCAATCAAATTGTATCAGGATGAGGATGGTGATTGGCTTGCACATTTTGTCGAATTACCAAATGTATCTGCATTTGCAGATACACCAGACAAAGCACTCTCTGAATTAGAAGATGCCTGGGAGGGAATAAAAGAAAGTTATCGAGAAAATGGAGATCCCATTCCAATACCATCTCGAACAAATGTCATTACATCTATATAACAAAAAAGGCGACTCAATTGAGTCGCCTTTTTTGTTATATAACCCTCTATAAACATCAGTTCAAATTCATCAACTTTTCCATCTCACCCAAAACAACCCAATAAATCGCCGCCTGCATAATTCCAGATGCTGGTAAAATGCGAACATCGTATCCCAGCACAGGCACCAAAGAATCGGTATAGTGCCATCCTGGATGAATGACATAATCAGGTTCAAGTCCCTCCAAAGCAGGCGCACCTGTTCCCGTAATCACTTCAACAATCTGGCATTTCAACGCACGCGCAATCTCATACGCTTTGGCTGGACGCCTGTAATACCCTAAAAAAAAGAAAAGATCACCCGGTTGTAACTTACTTTCCAACTCAGTCTCATCGGGTGTCTCGCCTCTTAAAACTTTTAAGGGGACCATGAACTTAGGATCACCCGGTGCCCCTGCCTGATGAACAGGAAAATGTGAAATGAGATAGGCATAAATACGGTGTCCACTTCTGCGCACATCAACACACGCTTGGGCCACTTTTTCAATAGCTTCCATTTCCTGATTACAAACGCTACGCAAGCACGCTTGTATTTTATCAACATAAGCATTGCCCAAAAGATCCTTACGGACAACGATGGCAAGTAAGCACGCGTGTTGCACACCTCAGTCAGAAAACCGCTTAATCCGCCCTCCAATTTTTTCTGGCATCTACTTTTCCATTCTGTACCTTGTATCCCGTTAAAATACCAACTCATTATCAACGGATACAACCATGCGCATTCTTGTCTGTTTATTATGTCTCCTAAGCACCCTTCAAATTCATGCTCAAACAGCCATTCTATCAGGTTATGATATTGTTTCACCTGTACAGGGTCAAAACGGTATGGTCGTCACTGGCGAACCCTTAGCTGCCAAAGTCGGTCTCGATGTACTCAAAAATGGTGGAAACGCCATTGATGCGGCTGTCGCCATCGGTTTTGCTCAAGCCGTTACCTTGCCCAAAGCTGGAAACATTGGTGGAGGCGGTTTTATGGTTATTCACTTGGCCAAAACAGATGAAACGATTGCCATCGATTTTCGTGAAACAGCACCCGCCAAAGCCTATCGAGATCTGTTCCTCAATAAAAATGGAGACGTAGACTCAAAGCTCAGCCGCTTCAGCCATCTTTCAGCAGGGGTTCCCGGCACCGTATCTGGCATGGCCTTGGCACTCAAACAATACGGCTCCCAATCGCTATCAGATATCCTCACACCCGCCATTCAATTGGCCGAAAAAGGCTTCCCCGTATCCTCACGTTTTGCACAAGATCTGTCCTCTCGCAAAGACCATTTTCAAAAATGGCCTGCTTCTGCCAAAATATTTCTCAAATCGACAGATGAGGTTTACCAACCTGGTGACCTCTTCAAGCAAGAAGACCTTGCACGCACCCTCAAGACCATCCAAAAAAACGGCCCCGATGCATTTTACAAAGGGGACGTTGCCAATCTCATCGTTCGCGAAATGCAACAACACGGCGGACTCATCACCAAAGCCGATCTCGCCGCATACAAACCTGTGATCCGTAAACCCATAAAAGGCACCTACCAAGGTCACACCCTCTTCTCTATGCCCCCACCCAGCTCCGGTGGCATACACATCGTACAAATCCTCAACATCCTCGAAAATTTCAACCTCAAACAAACAGGCCCCAACAGCGCGGCCACCCTTCATCATATGGCCGAAGCCATGAAATATGCCTATGCAGATCGGTCCAAATTTTTGGGTGACCCCGATTTTGTAGACATTCCTCAAAAGGAACTCACATCCAAAGCCTATGCCAAAAGCCTCAGTCAAAAAATCAACGCACAAAAAGCCACACCGAGCTCAGACATTGGCCCAGGGAACCCAACCGATTATGAAAGCAATCAAACCACGCATTATTCCGTGATCGACAAACACGGCAATGCCGTTGCGGTCACCTATACCATCAACTTCAGCTTTGGTTCAGGCATCGTGGTAGACGGTGCCGGATTCCTCTTGAACAACGAAATGGACGACTTCAGCTCCAAACCCGGTGTACCAAACGCATATGGTCTCATAGGCGGTGAAGCCAACGCCATTGAACCCAACAAACGTATGCTCAGTTCTATGTCACCCACCCTTGTCCTCAAAAATGGCAAGCCCATCCTCATCACCGGTAGCCCCGGCGGTTCACGCATCATCACCACCACCTTACAAATCATACTCAACGTCATCGATCACGGCATGAACATACAAGAAGCCGTCAACGCGCCCCGCATGCATCACCAGTGGTTACCCGATGAACTGCGTGTCGAAGAAGGCTTAAGCTCTGACACCATTCGTCTACTCAAAAAAATGGGCCACACCCTCTCCATGAAACCCACGATGGGCGCAGCAGAAAGCATTTTCATCGATCCTAATATGGGCATTTATTATGGTGCAGCCGACCCCCGTCGAGAGGGTTTGGCCATTGGATACTAATCTAAAAAGCGGTTCATCCATCATACTCGAAAATGCCAACCACTGCATTGCCATGCAACTGCGAGATGACAATTTTAAATGGGGCCTTTTTGGCGGCTGGTCAGAACACAACGAAACACCTCAGGAAACCATCCTCCGTGAAATCGATGAAGAATTAGGCGTCATCCTTGATCCTGATCATTTAAATTTTTTACGCATTTTTAGCTTCCCCGGTATTGGCATCGCCAACGTCTTCCACTACCCCGTTCAAAACGAACTCGACAACGCTGTGTTAACCGAAGGCATCACATTTGAGTTTCTTACTTTAGATGAAATTTCAAAAAAATCCGTTCCCACCAATCATCGCGAAATCTTAACCTGGTATAGATCTCAATGACATCCAAAGACGCACAACTCGTTGTCGCATCTCTCTCCACAGGCGAACCCAACAAAGGACAAGTACATCATCTGTCCAACCTATCCGATACAGAACGCAATCAAAAATATGGTATCGGCAATATTGACATGCCCAGCACCATCACTGCGGGTGAATCTGTCACCATCACCTTTCAAATCACCATTGGCGAAATCGAATTGCCCACAAACGCAAGATTACGCATCGCATGGCGATGGCCTTTTGATTGGGGCGATCTTCAAACAAGTAATTCCGATGCACCCAATCATCTCTCTATAAAATCACCTGAACATGTTCAAATTGACACCTTATACGAAAAACGTGGCGATCTCAATCCGTGGCATCACGACATCGATTTCCACATCACAGAAGGCACGCTCCAAACAGGCGATACCCTTCACGTCACATGCACCAATTGGCAAGCCCCCACATTCACAACCGATGACGGCAACTTCCTTCTGCTCATCAACCCCGATAACAGCAACAATTGGATGCGCCTCACAGATTCACCGCGATTTACCATTGCACCCGGTGAAGCCGAGCGCCTTGTCGCCATTGCACCCGCAGATGGCATAGTCGGCGAACAAACCATCATTCGCATACGTGCCCTCGACGCGTGGGAAAACGCCACACCCATTTCAGCACCCACGCTTCAAGGTGATGGCATTGAAATTGATCAACCCACCCTAAACGATCAATTCCCCGTATGGGAATATCCCGTCACTTGGACCTCACCCGGCGTCCATCGTCTACAAGCTCAAGCCAATAATCTAACAACCGAAAGCAATCCCACCCGCGTATACACCCAATCACCAAAACATCGCATCTATTGGGGCGATCTGCATGGTGGCCAAACTGAAATCGGCTGTGGCGCAGGTTCTCTCGATCATCATTATGCCTATGCCCGACACGTTGCCGCCTTACAGTACACATCCCAACAAGCCAACGATCACTATGTCACCAAAGCCATTTGGGATCTCGTCCGAGAGGTCACACCCAATCATAACATAGAAGGCAAATTCCTCGCCTTTCTCGGCTGTGAATGGAGCCCTTACACCAAAGATGGTGGCGATCGCAACGTCATCTACGCCCAAGACGAACCCCGCATGCGCCGGTCAGACCGCTTCTTCACCGAAGTCAATCCAGACCCCGAACCCGACTTGCGCCAAGCGCCTGAATTTCTCGACACATTCCAAAAAGAAAACGTCCTCCTCAATCTCCACGTGGGCGGTCGCCCAACCAACCTCAATTATCACGCACCCGAAATAGAACCCTGCTTCGAAATTCACTCCACACACGCCACCTCCGAATGGTTCATCTTTGACGCCATAAAACGCGGGTATAAAGTGGGCATCACCGCAGGCACAGACGGCGTTATGGGAAGGCCCGGAGCATGTGGCTCAGGCCGCCGAGTCAGCCGCAATGTGCGCAATGGCCTCACCGCCGTTTATGCGCCTACCCTCACACAAAACGATCTCCTCCAAGCCTTCTCCAATCGCCATTGTTACGGCACAACCGGCGCGCGTATGCTCTTGGATGTCAGTGCCAACGGCCACCCACAAGGCAGTGTCATCACAACAGATCGACATCCCGACATCCAAATACAAGTAGATGGCACCGCGCCCATCGAACGTATTGAAATCTTACGCGGCACCCAAGTCATCAGCACCCATCACATTGCCCAACACGACCCCAACCGCATCCGCGTACTTTGGGGCGGCGCAAAAGAACAAGGCACCGCCGCTGCTCAACGCCTCATATGGGATGGTCAGCTTCAACTCATTGGTGGCACCTTATCAGACATCACCCCCATTGCGCAACAATGCCCATTGGATACCGTAAATCAAAAAAGTGACACACACATGACTTGGACATCGGCCACCGCAGGCAACGACATGGGATTCACCTGTACTTTAGATGCACTGCCATCGGCAGCCCTGAACTTCACCTCGCAACCCTGCACGTTCACCTGCACAAAATCACAAATTCAAAACGCGCCAATGACTGTCAATGCTGGCCTCTTAAACGCCCAAGTACAAATTGGCCCCGCACCAACAGAAGACAGTTCAAAGTCTGCTGCATTGTCATTCACGGACACATCCCCGCTCTCTGGCGAACAAGCTTATTGGGTGCGCGTCACACAAACCGATCGTCACCGTGCGTGGTCAAGTCCCATTTATATCACAACATGACCTATCCCCAAGTCCCTTTCCTAAAGAAAAGGGACTTCAAACCAACAGACACCTATCCCTAAATCCCTTTCCTAAGGGAAAGGGACTTCAAACCAACAGACATATTTTGAGGATACTATATGGAATACCGTCCCTTATCAAAAACCGCCAGTGTCAAAGTCTCTCGTTTTGCGCTCGGCACAGGCTTTCGGGCGCGTACCGATGAAAAGACCAGTGAAGCCGTACTCAACCGTGCCATTGAATTGGGCTGTAACTTCATCGACTGCGCCAACTTTTATGGCAGAGGCCGCTCAGAAACCATTGTTGGCAACGTCATCAAAGACAAACGCGACGACCTCATCATCACCAGCAAAGTCTGGAGCCCCATTGGCGAAGGCCCAAATGACCGTGGTCTCTCCACCTTTCACATCATGCGCGAAGCTGAGCGCAGTCTCAAACGCCTGCAAACCGACCACATCGACATCTATCTCCTTCACCACACCGATCCCGACACACACCTCGATGAAACCCTTCGGGCTATGGACAACCTCACCCAACAAGGCAAAGTACGCTACGTCGGTTGTTGCAACCACACCGGTGCCCTCGTCACAGAAGCACTTTGGGTCGCCGACAAACACAACTATGCACCCTATGCCTGCATCCAAAACCCATACAACCTACTTGAACGCTACAAAATGGAAGAAGAGTTGATACCTGTTACCGACAAATTTGGCTTGGGCATCATGACCTACAGTCCGCTTGCTGTGGGCCT
>JABIFK010000003.1 GCA_018650745.1 Candidatus Latescibacterota bacterium
CCTTCATTCGTCCAGGGCGCGGTCTTGGCAATTGGGTCTCCCGCACCAACTACCCCGTCACAGGCATTCTCCCTTCGGGTGCTAACGACATGGTGCTGTTCGTAAACCGTCATTATATGCAAGACGCTTGGCACGTTGAGCGCCTCACCTTACGCCTCGACGGCTTCACCTCCGTCACTGCACCTTGGACTGGTGGTGAACTGCTCACCAACCCCCTGACGTTCACGGGCAAACACTTAGAAATCAACTACCGCACCAGTGCACCCGGCGCGATCCAAGTTGAAGTCCAAGACAAAAATGGCACCCCAATACCCAACTTTACTTTGGATGATTGCCCCGAAATAATTGGTAACGAGACCACTCGTGTGGTCACGTGGAAACACGGAACAGATCTAAATCAATTGGCCGAACAAACCATTCGATTGCGATTCAAAATGAAAGACGCCGATCTCTTCAGTTTCAAGTTTGGTGATTAAAACACACGTTGCCAACTTACATCACATTGCAGTAAACCCAAATTTACGGTCAGTAGACGAGAATACAAACCAACAATTGTTTACAAAAAACATTTTTAATTAAAACACAAACCAACTATAAACAATTATTTATTTCTAACATAGAATACTATTTCTGATTTATACAAAATATATAACTTGCTCACTTACCTCGTTTCATTAAAATTGAACCCTCTCACCTTGTTTCAGGAAAGAAGATTCAATACTCCAGAGGATAACAATGAAGAAAACATTTAACTTAACACACCCCAAAATCAAAACCGACAGGCTGATAGAAGCCGTTAAAGCCGATGTGAACAAATATCTCAAAAGAGAACGCAGAAGAGAGCTTCCTGAAGGTGTCGATTTCTGGGATTTCACTTGTAAATTTGGCCCAACAGCTAAAGAGGCCAAAGGGGTTCATGTAGCCGAAGTTGGCAAATGCATTGATGCAGTTAAAGAAGAGACGTGGGAGTCCTGTTACGTCGAAATTCTGGCCAAACCAGGTCGCCGAAAGAAAAAACCGCAGCAAACAAACACAGAAAGCAATGCGCAACCGGCATCTGAATACACGCCACGTTGATCAACAGATTTATCACGGGAATCCATTATGAGCCAATCAAAAACCATCGTTGTCACCGGAGGCGCAGGGCTGGTCGGCAGTTGTCTGTGCGCCCGCTTGCTTGCACAGGGTCATAAGGTCATCTCGCTCGACAACTACTTTACAGGTTCAACCGAATCACACATCTCCGGCGTAGACTATCGCCAAGGCCATAGCAAAGACATCGAAAAACATATTGCCGAGTCACCTGATCTCATCTATCACTTAGGTGAATATTCTCGTGTAGAGGTGAGTCTCACAGAACCCGCATTGGTCTGGGACCTCAACATGGCCGGTACCTTTGGCGTTTTGGAGTTTTGGCGCAAGCACCAGACCAAACTTGTCTACGCAGGTTCTTCTACGAAGTTTGCCGACGGCGGTATGGGCCGCGACCAAAGTCCTTATGCCTTTACCAAAGCAACCAATACCGAGCTGGTTGGCAATTATGCCGATTGGTACACGCTTCCCTACGCCATCACCTATTTCTACAATGTCTATGGCCCTGGTGAACGCGCCGGAAAATATGGCACAGTCATCGAAATCTTCCGCCAAAAAAGTGCCAAAGGAGAAACCCTTTCGGTAACAGCACCCGGCACACAACAACGCAATTTCACCCACGTAGAAGACATTGTAAACGGCCTTATCCTCGTGGGTGAAAAAGGCGAAGGCGATGACTTCGGGCTCGGCGCAAGTGAATCGTATTCTATCCTCGACATTGCCAAAATGTTCGGCGCAGAAATAGAAATGCGCCCCGAAGCCAAAGGCAATCGAATGGGCGCAAAATTAGACGTCACCAAGTCACAAGCACTTGGCTGGCGAGCGGAAAAACGCTTGGAAGATTATATTCGGGAAGTAACAATAAAGACATAGGAAATTCTCTGAATGACGTCATACACCACGCCATTCAGAGAATTCTGACCCATGAATCAATATTTTTACAAAGACCCAAATGCACCAGAGACAACGCACAGGTTGTTCTGTCTGTGCACGTCAATATAGAACGAACTCATTCAGGAGAATACGCAACATTGAAAACATTAAAACATCTCTTTGAGAACAATTTGGACTGGGCCAATAAAATCAAGGAAACAGATCCAGATTTTTTTTCACAATTGTCCAAACAACAAGCACCAGAATATCTCTGGATTGGTTGTTCCGACAGCAGAGTGCCCGCAAATGAAATAGTCAATCTGCCACCAGGCGAAGTGTTTGTACATCGCAACATTGCCAATGTCGTTGTACATACAGATCTCAATTGTCTTTCTGTCATCCAATTTGCGGTTGAAGTGCTCAAAGTAAAACACATCATTGTTTGTGGCCATTATGGCTGTGGCGGTATAGAAGCCGCAATGGAAAATACAGACCATGGCCTCATCGACAATTGGTTGCGCCATGTAAAAGATGTCAGCCGGTTCAATGCAGAAAAACTAGAAGGTCTGGCCCATGAAGAAAAAGTAAATCGATTGTGCGAACTCAACATCGTTGAGCAAGTCACAAACGTATGCAACACAACCATCGTACAAAATGCTTGGAAAAACGGCTCTGAACTCTCCGTTCATGGCTGGGTTTATAGCATTAGGAATGGCATTCTCAAAGATTTGAATGGCTACATTACGTCACAAGAGCAGTTAGAAGAAAGAAATCGCACCAATATGACAAGATAGCCCCAAAACCACTTCTAAGAATATTTGCAATATAAACCCCCGTCAGTTACACTATCCTGACGGGGGTTTTCTGTCACACATCCATTTAAAAGCCATCACCCTTCCACCGAGGAATCACATGTCTCACACCACAAATCCAAAAGACTGGTCCGATTGGGAAAAGTATCGCGAACACGTTGTCCATCCCGCTGCCACCATCAAAGCGTCAGACCTTGAACGTGCGCGTGATAACATTCGGCAACACGATTGGGCCAAACGGTACACCCACACCCTTCAAGAATCTGCCGGAAGCATCTTACAACAAATCACGCCCGACTACCTCACCAATATGATCGAAGAGACCACACCAGGCTGCGTGGGTCCTTGCCCAGCCTGTCGGGCCAAAGGATTACCGTGGCACCCAAACGGACAATGGACGTGGTCACCCAAAGAACCCAATAATCTGCAATGCTCGGTCTGCGAAACGATTTTCCCCAACGCAGCGTTTCCCGAAGACATCGCCGTCACATCCACCTGGGGAAAAGGTCAAACCTTCACCTTCGTCGGTGGTGACACATTCAAATGTTTTGGTTACCACCAAGCGCGGCCCAGCATCTCTGGTATCACACGCGTGCGCAAAGTGCAACACATCACCAGTCAGTTGCAAACCCTCGCAACCGCACACGTGCTTACTGAGGAGGCACATTACGCCCACGCAGCAAAAGCCATTCTGCTTCGATTTGCCGACGTATTCCCAGAATATCTCGTGCGTGCAGGATATGGATATGGTGAATATGCAGGTATGGACCCCAAAATTGCCGCTGAACACATCCTCGACCTGCCCGAGGACGAATTGGTCTACCCACCCAACAAACCCGACCGAAAAATCTTCGTGGGTTATTGGGCTGCCAGCCGAATAGGCACCTCAGGCATGGATGGTGGATGGGTCGTGCGTGTCGCCGACGCCTACAGCCTCACCTGCACCGCACAAGACAATGGCGCACCGATATACAGCAACGAAGAGCGCCTGCACATCGAACGCAACCTCCTACTCGAAAGCACCTACTTGGCCGCTTGCGACACAGCCATCAACAACAAATCAGTCATGTATGGCATTGTACCCTAACGATGAATTAGATTTAATATTCTTATTTCATTATTATAGATTGAAAGGTGATGAATTAGCCTTCAAATA
>JABIFK010000740.1 GCA_018650745.1 Candidatus Latescibacterota bacterium
AGGGGCAGAAAACGAAGATAATGAAAACGAAGTCACAGGTCGCAAGCCTCAGGTCAAAACAGACCCTCGACTTGTGATCTGAGACTTGCAGATTTGTAACCAGATGTTTCCCATTCCCCACCTCTCGTATCACGCCAACTCTTCGGCCTGGAGATTTTGCATGGAGCAACACGTTAAACATTATTGTGGTATTTTTGGCACTTACGGCACCCCAGAGGCTGCCCACAACACCGTTTTGGGATTGCACGCGTTACAACATCGAGGTGAAGAAAGTTGTGGCATTACGACGGGGGATGGAAAGCATATACACACGCACAAAGGCATGGGGCAAGTCTCTGATGTTTTTGCAGATGCCAGCGATATCGCACGCCTAACAGGTCATTTGGCCATTGGTCACAATCGCTATTCTACTACGGGGTCAGACAACATTGTTAATGCGCAACCCTTTGTGGCAGAATGCCGAGATGGCAGCATTGCCGTAGCACACAACGGCAACCTCACCAATACCGCAGATCTGCGAAGCAGCATGCAAGAAACCGGTGCCATCTTCCAAACCACCACAGACAGCGAACTCATCTTACACCTCATTGCCCGTTCGCCAGAACCTGAAATTTCCAATCGCGTAGCAGATGCACTCAAACAAATTCAGGGCGCCTATTCACTCGTATTTGCCACCGAAAACAAACTCATAGCCGCACGCGACCCACACGGATTCCGTCCCTTATGCTTGGGGCAATTGGGCGATGCTTGGGTCGTTGCGTCTGAATCATGTGCCTTAGACATCATTTCAGCGCGTTACATCCGCGACATTGAACCCGGCGAATTGGTTGTCATCGATGAAAACGGCCTGCGCACCCACACCTTTGCCAGTGTAGAAAAAAAGGCTTTTTGCATCTTCGAATACATCTACTTCTCACGCCCCGACAGCCTTATCTTTGGCGACAACGTAGACAAAACCCGCCGGAGTTTGGGCAAACAACTGGCCAAAGAACACCCAGCTGACGCAGACATCGTCATTGCGGTCCCCGACTCCAGCAACACCGCAGCCATGGGTTATGCCGAAGCCTCGGGTATCAAACATGAAATTGGACTCATTCGAAACCACTATGTAGGTCGCACATTTATCACACCCGGGCAAGGCAATCGCGGTGCCAAAGTACGGCTCAAATTCAACCCCGTGCGCGGCGTGCTCAATGGCAAGCGCGTGGTGGTCATTGAAGACTCGATTGTGCGTGGCACAACACTGCGTCATTTGGTGCGTATGATTCGTGACGCGGGTGCACTTGAAGTTCACGTACGCATTTCTTGCCCACCCATTGTTGCGCCCTGTTTTTATGGCATCGACTTTCAAACCACCAAAGAATTGATTGCTGGCGAAAGCACAGTTGAAGAGATCCGGGAGCACTTGGGTGTTGACAGCTTGGGTTATCTCTCTTTGGAAGGGATGATCAAAGTGGCACCCAATGCAGGGCGTCAATATTGCACCGCTTGTTTTAGCCGGGACTATCCCATTCCAGTGGGTGACACTGTTAGCAAACTCATTTTGGAAAAATAGGCAAAAGCGACGAGAAGCAAGCCATAAAAATCAGTACGTGTAAAACCTAAAATCGCATCGTTTTTCTATCTTGACGATGTATCTCGTATCTGACCGCTCACATCTTTACTTATTAAGGCTTCATTTTTGAGTTGCCAATCTACCTCTTTGCCATATCCTTAAAGAACCTTTTGCCTATTCAAACGTTGACAACATACAGGCAAAAAGAGACACTTAGGGCAATTGTAAAAGACTCATCAATTGGAGCTGGGTATGTGGTTGTTCAAAAGCATCTTGTTTTTTGCGCTTTACATCGGGCTGAACACACCGGTGCAGGCGGCCAACCTTGATGATCTGTTTGACGCACAGAGATTAAGCAAACAGATCAAAGCAAAGGATGCACAAAAACCATTCGTATCAGACAGTGTGGCCCAACTGCGCAAAATTATCACAGGCTATCAACTCACACGCGCCAAAAAACTCTGCGAAGCCACCCTTTGGCAAGGCCACATTCCCAAGGTTAAAACGCTCCGATCATTGAGAAAAGCAACATTAGACAGCGTAGACACCGTGCTTGATTCTCTCAAGCAAATGGCTCAGCTTGACAAAAAACAGATCAAACGCCTTAATAAAATTCTCAAGGGTAATTACAACATGCTCGACTACGCCATAGTCGAGCATCCGTATCATCACATCAAAAACTCACCCTTGGTGAACACATTTTTTCGAGAAAAACAAGCCTACCAAATCACGCTGCCCAGTCAACCAACCCCTGACAATACCTGGACGTATGCACAATTGTTAGAAACGTGGACAGCGCGCGGATACATCCCCACCAT
>JABIFK010000002.1 GCA_018650745.1 Candidatus Latescibacterota bacterium
CACACGTGGCCCAAACATAGTCGTGGAGAAGGTTGAGGTAGGTGTCGTCGCCAAGGATGACTTTCATTGCGGCGAGGCCGGTTTTTTTTCTGCGATCGAACTGTGCCTGTTGAAAGGGGATGCGGTCGGTAAAGCGTTGCACGTTTCGGTATAAGGTGTAGGTCAATTGAGGGATGTTTTCGATGTCGGTTAGTTGATCGGCACCTTGCTCAAAGAGCATCTGCGTGGATTTGCGGTCGATGTATTCTTTGGGGTGTGCGACGGCGTCGGTTAATTCGGGGATGAGTAGATCGCCGGGTGTGGCGAGAAGTGCCATCAGTTGTTCGCGTGGATATTGGATTGTTGGCATTGGGAATTCCTTTGGGAGTTTGAATGCTTTTTTCTGCACCTGCTTGGTGAATGGCGGTTATGATGCTTGCCTTGTTTGCTGCGATGTTTTTTGTGACTGCAATTTTTTTGCCTGAAACGATCATGGGTTGCCTCTTCTAAAGAAGACTGGACTGCCGAGTTCGATACAAAACTCACGGGTTCTGGGATAACCACGCTTTGGCTGTTGCAGCAATCAATTCCAATGCATCTTTGCTGCCGTCGGCCTCGCCTTTTTCAAAGTCGCCTTCTATGTTTCCCATCTGATTGGTGACGTGCGCAAAACAAATCACTGCTTGCTGGCGTGTTTGCGCAAAAGCATAAAGTGCGGAGGCTTCCATTTCTACGGCTAAAATGCCTTGTGATTGGGCTTGTTTGATGGCCGCGTCCGTTTCTCGAAAGGGTGCATCCGTCGTCCACGTGGCACCTTTGTTAACGGGAATGGGTAGGTCTGAGAAAGCGGAATCCAATACGGCAGAGAGTTCCTTGTTGAGGTATGCATAATCAGATGGGGGGAGGTAGTGGTAACTGGTGCCCTCATCTCTTAATGCACGTTCAATCAAAACAAAAAACGGTGGTTTTTGATTGGGCAAAATGAGCCCAGAAGAAGTTACACTGATCAACAGCTTACAACCCGAAACAAAGAGTTCTTCGGCAAGTAACACTGCAAATGAAGCGCCTACAGCACAACCGATAATGCCAAACTCGATGCCTGAATATTCAAACGTGTACAATGTTGTGTGATAGCAAGCCCAATACGGATTCTCTTTGGCCATTTTTTTTGCCACTAAGTTTCTGACGATATCTCCATCTGGGTCCAAAATGCAAATGGTAGGAATTTTGCCTTCTGGAATGTTTTTTTGGCGCCTGGCCTCTCGCAATAAGTTTTCGGGTTCAAACAGTGATGGGTGGTCGTACTTTTTGTCGCGGATTATGGGGGGGTGCGATGTATTCATTCTGCCCTCAGGGTTTTACATGAGTCCAAGTTTGGATTTGATGATGGATAATGTTGACACACAGGCAGTTTCGACACGAAGGACTCGTGTGCCTAAATGTGCCAAATGAAACCCGTGTCTGCGTAGGATGTCCCTGTCTTTGTCTGACCACCCTTGTTCTGGGCCAATGGCGACAATAAGTGGCAATTTGATTTCTGTATGACCGAGTGTGCTTGATCCTTCGTAGTTGTCTAGAGCGATTTTGGTGGTGTCTGTGGGAAGTGCTTTTACGGTTTTGTAGAGTGATTGGTCCCAGTGTACTTTGGGTATTGTGGTGGTGAATGCTTGTTGGGCACCATCGATAAGATGGCGAGACCATTCGTCTGTAGACCAGAGTTTGCTGCTGGTATAGTTCTTGTCACTTTTGTCGGTCTGCACAAAGTGGATTGCAGAAGCACCGAGCGTAGAAAGCGTGTTGAGAATTTTACGTGCGGTTTGTGGGCGGGGGAGACCGATGATAAATTGGATATCTTCTACGGTTTGCTGTTCTTTTGTCCACGTGAAGTGGAATACCAATTCTTTGTCATTGATCGCTGTGAGTGTGCCTTGGCCAAATGAACCGTTGATGACGCCTGCGTGGAATGTGTCACCTAAGTTGCATTTCAAAACTTTTAGAATGTGTTGTGCACGTAGGTCTGATTTTGGGAGTGTTTGGCTTTCTGAATCGTTGTCGAATAAGATGATGTTCACGGGTGTCTTTCTGAATGCCTCAATGGGTGTTGTTACGCGTCGGCTGTGATTTTTCGATACAGCAATGTATTGCCACTGCTTTCGAGTATGGTGGCACTGGCAATGCTGCTTTGGTCTCGATGGGGATCGTGCATTGAGATGCTCATGTTGCACAGGTGGAAATGGGTGGTATCGCTGCTCACATCACCAGCAAAGTGCAAGTGGCCTGTAAAAACATCGGAAACACGGTTTTTGATAATGTTGTAAAGGTTGGGTGCTCCGCTGAGCACATATTTGGCCATACTGCGCCGAGGGTCTACTGACAAAATATATTCGCGCGTTTCTGGCAAATCGGGTGGCACGTGCGTAAATAGAAATTTGGGATGTTCGGAATTGAGAGCCTCGTTTAACCAACTCTCCGATCCAGACGTGAGATTACTCAGCGCACTGTCTAAGAGAATGAGATAACATCCTTCAATTTCGATGACACGGTCGGTAAAGTCCACACGAAGCTGTTTCCAATAAGCCGCGTAATCACGTGTGGCTTCTGTTTTGTAATCTTTTTGATCAAAGCCGCCAATGGGTGCTGCCACATCGTGATTGCCTGGGGTGATATACCAAGGTGTCTGAAGCTTTGAAAGCAAGTCGAGCCCAAATGCGATATTTTCTGGGCTGAACCAGTCGACGAGGTCGCCTAACAAAATGGTGAGATCGGGTGATTCGTCGTTCACTTTTTTGAGTAGGTTCTGAAAAGATGGCCACGCAGATTTGAAGAAGTCACGACGGGTGTGG
>JABIFK010000001.1 GCA_018650745.1 Candidatus Latescibacterota bacterium
TAGGCAAAGAGATTTTTGGTGGTGTGGGGATGAACTTCTTGAATCCTGCGTTGACGGGGCGTGCGTTTTTATATTTCGCATATCCTGCACAAATTTCGGGCGATGCTGTTTGGGTGGCTGTTGACGGATATAGCCAAGCAACCGTTTTGGCCGCCTATGCCAGCACAGAATTGAGCGTGACTTATTCTTGGTTAGACTCCTTCTTAGGCTTTATTCCTGGATCTATGGGAGAAACGTCAGCTTTGGCGTGTTTAATAGGTGCTGGTATTCTGGTTTTGACGAAAGTGGGGTCTTGGCGCATTATGGCCGGGGTGACCTTAGGCATGATTGGCATGGCTTGGATATTTAACAGCATTGGCAGCACAACAAATCCGATGCTCAATTTGACACCGGGTTGGCATTTTGTTATTGGTGGTTTTGCATTTGGTATGATCTTTATGGCAACCGATCCCGTGAGTGCAGCAATGACAACGGGTGGAAAGTGGCTCTACGGTATTTTGATTGGTGTGATGACGGTGCTCATCCGCGTAGCCAATCCGGCCTATCCCGAAGGGATTATGTTGGCCATTTTGTTTGGCAATGTGTTTGCACCAATTATCGACCGGGTATTTGTCAATCGCAACATTAAGAGGAGACAGGCCCGTTATGCAGAAAGATAGTATTCAAAGAACGATTCTTGTTGCACTCGGCGTGTGTTTGGTGTGTTCGGTTCTTGTTTCGGGCGCAGCTGTATCATTGAGTTCCATTCAAAAAGAGAACAAGCGCTTAGATAAGGTGAAGAATATTTTGATTGCAGGTGGTTTATATGATCCTGCCCAAGATATTCAAACAGTTTACGATAACAAAGTGGTGCCTTTGCTTGTTGAACTGGATTCTGGCCGCATTGTTGGCAAAGATGCGTATCCCGAAGGTATGCATGCTGCGACATATGATTTAAAAAAGATGGCATCTGACCCGACAATGGGGCGTGGTATTGATCCGGGTGAAGACATTGCAAATATTAGAAAGCGTCCGAAATATATTTTTATATATGAAGTAATAGAAAATGACAAGCTGGAAAAGATTATTTTACCCATTTATGGGTATGGGTTGTGGTCTACGCTCTATGGATTTGTTTCTTTAGGCAATGATTTTCAGACCATTCAAGGGATTACATATTATGAACACGCTGAAACACCTGGCTTAGGTGGGGAAGTAGACAACCCTCGCTGGAAGGGGCTTTGGGCAGGAAAAAAAGCATTTGATGGGTCTGGGAATGTGGCGATTTCTGTTATCAAAGGGGCTGTAGACCCTAATCATGCCCAAGCCAAACATCAAGTAGATGGTTTGTCTGGTGCAACAATCACCACGCGCGGTGTGCATAATATGCTCCAATATTGGTTAAGTGATAAAGGATACGGCCGGTTAATAGAGACGTTGAAAGAAGGAGGTACCCGTGGCTGAGGTTATTGAAAAAGAGGCACCAGCGCCAGAAACGCCCTCTTCGCCGCCAATAAATTTTCGAGAATTACTACTGGAGCCGGTATTTGATAACAATCCCATTGGGCGGCAAGTGTTGGGTGTTTGTTCTGCGTTGGCGGTAACAACCAGTCTCAATACATCGGTGGTGATGTCGTTGGCTGTGATTTTTGTGTTGGCATTTTCAAATTTTTCTATCAGCTTGATACGCAATTTTATTCCATCGAGTATTCGTATTATTGTAGAAATGACCATTATTGCGTCTTTGGTGATTATTGCCGATCAATTTATTCGCGCTTTTGCCTATGATATATCAAAACAGTTGTCGATTTTTGTGGGACTCATTATTACAAATTGCATTATTATGGGCCGTGCTGAAGCTTATGCACTCAAAAATCCACCACCACACAGTTTATTAGATGGTGTTGGCAATGGTCTTGGTTACAGTACCGTTTTGATTGCTGTTGGTTTTTTCCGCGAATTGTTGGGGGCTGGCAAGCTTTTTGGCTTTGAGATTTTGCCATTGGTCACCGAAGGCGGTTGGTATGTACCCAACGGTTTGATGTTGCTTGCTCCGAGCGCATTTTTCTTAATTGGTTTTTTCATCTGGATTGTGCGTGCGTGGAAACCAGAACAAGTTGAAGAGGGTTAATCGATGCTTGAACATTATATCAGTTTGTTCGTGAAGGCCGTTTTTGTTGAGAATATGGCTTTGGCATTTTTCTTGGGTATGTGTACTTACTTGGCTGTTTCTAAAGAGGTAAATACAGCGTTTGGTTTGGGCATTGCTGTGGTTGTTGTGCAGGGCATTACAGTGCCTGTGAATAATTTTATTTATCACAGCGTGTTGGCCGACGGGGCACTTGCTTGGGCAGGATTGCCAGGTGTCGATCTGACCTTTTTGGGGTTGATCACATACATTGGTGTCATTGCTGCTATGGTGCAAATTTTAGAAATGGCACTCGATAAGTATGTCCCCAGTTTGTACAATGCTTTGGGTGTGTTTTTGCCACTGATTACTGTAAATTGCGCCATTTTAGGGGGATCGCTGTTAATGGTTGAGCGAGACCTAAATTTCTCTGAAAGTGTGGTATTTGGGGTGGGCAGTGGTTTTGGATGGGCCTTGGCCATTGTGGCTTTGGCGGGCATTCGTGAGAAGATGAAGTATTCTAATGTGCCGTTGCCTTTGCGCGGGTTGGGTATCACATTTATGACTGTTGGTCTAATGGCCATGGCATTTATGTTGTTTTCTGGTATTCAGCTTTAAGATATGTAGAGTATTAAGCGCAAAGTATAGTGGTATTATGGTAAGTATATTTTGATCCCTGTTCTTTTGAACGTATAGCGGAGATGGTATGGACGGAGCAAATCTGATAGTACTTGGTGTGGGTATGTTTACCACCATCGTATTGGTTTTGGTAGTGATCATTTTAGCGGCTAAGTCACAGTTGGTCGCAGCAGGTAGTGCAAAGTTGGTCATTAATGATGACGCTGATGCAACACTTGCGGTGCCAATGGGGGGAAAGTTATTGAACACATTGGCCGATAATAAGCTTTTTGTATCTTCAGCTTGTGGTGGCGGTGGTACGTGTGGGCAATGTGTGGTGAAGGTGTTTGAGGGCGGCGGTGATATTTTGCCCACCGAACGTTCTCATATCAGTCGGGGTGAAGCGCGCGAAGGGTGTCGATTGTCGTGTCAGGTGACGGTGAAGGGTGACATGAAAATTGAAGTGCCCGAGGAAGTCTTTAGCATTAAGAAGTGGAATTGTAAGGTTCGCTCTAATCACAATGTGGCCACATTCATCAAAGAATTGGTTATTGAATTGCCCGAAGGTGAAGATGTTGGTTTTCGCGCGGGTGGTTTTATCCAAATCGAATGCCCGCCACATACGGTTGATTATCATAATTTTGATATCAAAGCCGAAGATGGTTCCGATCCGTTTAAAGGCACGTGGGATCACTTTAAGGTTTGGGACAATGTTTCCAAGGTTAATGAACAGGTGGTTCGTGCCTATTCGATGGCTAATTATCCCGAAGAAAAAGGGATTATTATGTTGAATGTGCGCGTGGCATCACCTCCTCCTGGCACAACAGGTATCCCACCGGGTATTATGTCTTCTTGGATTTTTGATTTGAAACCCGGAGACGATGTGACCATTTCTGGTCCATATGGCGAATTTTTTGCCAAAGATACCGATGCCGAGATGGTGTTCATTGGTGGTGGCGCAGGTATGGCACCCATGCGATCTCATATCTTTGATCAATTCAAACGCCTTGGCACAGACCGTAAGGTGACCTACTGGTATGGTGCGCGTAGTTTGACCGAAATGTTTTATGTTGAGGATTTTGACGGTTTGCAGGGAGAGTTTGACAATTTTAGTTGGCATGTGGCTTTGTCAGATCCACAACCCGAAGACAATTGGGATGGCTTGACAGGATTTATCCATCAAGTGTTGTTAAAAGAATATTTGGAGAATCATCCTGCACCAGAAGATTGTGAGTATTACATATGTGGTCCGCCTCCTATGTTGGTGGCTGTATTGGGTATGTTGGATGATTTGGGTGTGGAATCTGAGAACATTCTGTTTGACGATTTTGGTAGCTAAAGAGCTGAAAAACAAAGTGAATATAAATGGGTGGCGTTTTGGGAAACTGAAACGCCACTTTTTTATAAATATCTTGCTGAAGGTAAAATGCGTATGCGTTGGATTTTGATCTTTTGTTTAATTGGTTTGGTTGGATGTGATTCTGAACCGCGTTCATTGATGGTGATTCGTGGCCAAACAATGGGAACCACATTCCAAGTTAAATTGCATAACTCTGGCTTAGATCAAGTGAAGTTGGATGCCGATATTAATGCTTTGTTGATCGAAGTTAATCGCCAGATGTCTACCTATCAGAAGGATTCTGAGATTACCCAATTCAATCAAAGTCAGGCGATCGATTGGGTTGGCATTTCAGGTGATTTCGGTTATGTTTTAGGCGTTGCACAGCAGGTAAGCGAGTGGTCAGGTGGTGCATTTGATGTGACCGTGGGGCCTTTGGTCAATTTGTGGGGATTTGGTCCTGAAGCGGTGCCTGTTCGGATACCAAATGCAGATTCGGTTCAAGTACGTATGGCCATGGTGGGGTATGAAAAATTAAATGTGCGTTCAGATCAAAAAGCCGTGCGCAAGCTCATCCCTCAGATGTATTGTGATTTGTCGGCGATAGCCAAGGGTTTTGGTGTTGATGCGGTTGCTGGGTATTTAGATCGTTTGAATGTTACGGCTTATTTTGTAGAAATTGGGGGGGAAGTTCGGGTAAGGGGCCGCAATCGTGATGGCAAGTTGTGGCGTGTGGGCATAGCAACACCAACTGCTCAAGGTGGTTTGCAAAAAGTGGTTGAAATTGAAGACCACGCGATGGCCACATCGGGGGATTATCACAATTATTTTGAGAAAGATGGCAAACGTTATTCACATACCATTGATCCTCGAACGGGGCACCCTATTACACATCGTTTGGCATCGGTATCTGTGATTCACAAAGAATGTGCATATGCTGATGCGTTGGCAACGGCCATCAATGTGATGGGGCCTGACAATGGTTTTGAATTTGCCTTAGAACAAGATTTACCTGTTTTCTTACTTATTAAAAGCGATAATGGTTTTGAAGAGAAAATGACGCCGGCTTTTGAAAAGATTTTTTATCACAAAAATTAAGGGCGGGACATAAGGGGATTTGAGATGGCTACAGTTTTGGTTGCGGTAGGGTTTTTGGTGGTAGCATTTGCTTTTATGGCTGGCGCTTTGCATTTTGCGCAATACAAAAAGAAACAACAAAGCTGTTGTGGTGATGCATTAGAGGAACATGAAACTGGCAATGCGGAAGACAACTCTTGTTTCACTTGTCCGCGTCGCAAAGAGAATGA
>JABIFK010000482.1 GCA_018650745.1 Candidatus Latescibacterota bacterium
AAAGTTGCAAATAGCGGTGTTGAATTGGCCCGATTCAATGGCTGCGATGAGTTTGTCGGCCACTTCGGGGGCGCTCATTTCAGGTTTGTGATCGTAGGTGGGCACGTCTTTGGGAGATTGGACCATGATGCGTTCTTCACCGTCGAAGGATGTTTCTTCTTGTCCATTAAAGAAGAAGGTGACGTGGGCATATTTTTCGGTTTCGGCAATGCGCAGTTGGGTTTTGTCGGCTTGTGAGATAATTTGGCCACAAATGTTGGGCATGTTTTGCGACAGGTCTTCGGGCGAGTAGGCCACGCTGGTGACTGGGACATTGGCTTCGTACCGTGTGAGCGTGGTGTAGTGTACTTTGGGGCGTGTGGTGCGTTCAAATCCGTCGAAGTCGTCTGTGACAAATGCACGTGTTATTTGCCGAGGGCGGTCGCCTCTAAAATTGAAGAAGATGACAGAGTCGCCGTCTTTTATGTGTGTGGTGTTGCCATTGGCGTCGGTGAGGATGACGGGTTTGATGAACTCGTCGTTTTCACCTCGGTCGTACGCGTTTTGCATGGCCTGGACGGGGTCAGTTTCATTGATGCCATCACTTTGGGTGAGTAGGTCATAGGCCAGTTGTGTGCGTTCCCAGCGTTTGTCGCGGTCCATGGCGTAATAACGGCCACAGATGGAGGCAACTTGGCCCACACCAGCCGATTTGCACATGTCGAGCAGTTCGCGCATACGATGAATGCCACTTTGTGGCGGTGTGTCGCGGCCATCGGTAAAGGCGTGAATGAAGACTTGATCGCTGTTTAAACCACGGCCGGCGGCCATTTTGATTAGGCCGTCATAATGGCTGGGCCAGGAGTGTACACCACCGTCGGAGGCGAGGCCGATGAAATGGAGCTTTTGATTGGTGTTTTTGAGGCGGTCCATAGCGCCAATAAGGGCTTCGTTTTGCAATACGCGCCCATCATTGACTCGGTCGTCTACTTGGGTCATGGCTTGCATAACGGTGCGGCCTGCGCCCAAGTTTAAGTGCCCTACTTCAGAGTTGCCCATAAGGTTTTCGGGCAAACCCACGGCCCGCCCCGAGGTGTTGAGTGTTGTGTGGGCATATTGCGACCAAATGCGATCCATAGTGGGTGTGTCGGCCAAGGCAACGGCATTATGGTCTTGTTTGGGGTTGAGGCCCCAACCGTCGAGAATAATGAGAGCAGAAAAACGAGAATCGGACATGACAACCTATTAATAAAGGGGTATGGACAAAAAATAAAGCGCAATAATTGATTACGCGTTGCGCATAGCTTGAGCGTTTGAAAATAAGACTTTAAGCAGATAATAGCAAATTAAAATACGTTGTAGATCTGCTATATAGAGTGGGTTTCTATATGAGCGGTTGGATAGAATGTTTAGGGTAAAATCGAGGAATATAAGACTTTCACCCTATTGGTCGTATTGAAACAGAAGAATACAATCGATAGGGTGAAGATGTGTGGCATTATCATTCATTGTTTTCTATTCCATCTTTTTTCTCTGTGTTAGGTTACTTTTACGCGGTGTCTATTGTTGTTCAGGAATCACACATCGAAAACCAATGAGATCGGTAGATGCATTTGGCGCAGACCAGAATCGACTGAAGGTGCGAACAAAGGTTTTGTCTTCGCCCCAAGAGCCTCCGCGAATGACACGTTGTGATCCATTTGAGGGTCCCGGAGGATTACGGTCGGGGCTGGTGATGTAGTATGTGCTGCTGATCCAATCGTTTGTCCATTCCCAAACATTGCCCGCCATATCATGCAGGCCAAATGGGCTGACGCCTGTCGGGTAACTGCCTACGGTGACTGGTTTGTTGATTTGGCGATTGTGGTTGAGCAAAGTAGAGTCGGGTGATGTCTCGCCCCAAGGATAAGTGCGTCCGTCAATGCCACGGGCTGCTTTTTCCCATTCAGCTTCGGTGGGCAAACGACCGCCTATCCATTGGCAGTACGCATCGGCATCAAGCCAGGCAATCCCTGTAATGGGAAAGTCGGCTACATTGAGGCTTGGGTTTTGAGCAAATTCAGACGGGCGATGGTTTGTGGTTTGTACAAAGGTTTGATATTGCAAATTGGTGACTTCAAAACGATCTATTTGATAGGTGCTAAGATAAATGCTGTGAGCGGGTCGGGCATTGATTTCTCCAAGATTGGAGCCCATGGCGAATTCGCCTTCGGGAATGGTCATCATTTCATGGGTGGTACCTGCGGGTGTGGTGACAATGCCAACTTCTTGGCCGCCAATACTTGAACCTGAACCCGGGCCTGTAAATGTTGTGTTGAGTGAGATAGGGACTTCGAGCAATCCGCCAGTAGACCAGATGTTCACCACACCTTGGTGGGTGCCTCCGTCTAAACCGAGTTCTGATGTATGGAAGGTGAGCGTTTGTGCACTGCCGCCATAAAAAGAACCATCCCCACCCGTATCTCCTATACGTGAAGTGACACGCAACCAAGTTTGTCCTTCATCTATGGTCCAAACAAGCTGACCCGAGCCGACATTGCTCAATGCTATTTCTATGGCCGAGTTGCCTGTGGTCAAGATTTCAGATGGAAAAATTTGTAAGATGGGGTTGCCACCAGGAGCAGCAACGGGTGCTTCTGAGGTGGCTTGTTGGGCATTGCCATTCAGTGATCCATGATTGCTTTGTCCTGATAGGTCTATTAGAGTGCCGTCATCATTTCTGGCATTGAAGTCCCAATAACCAACCAAACCGAACCCTAGGCTTTGTTTGGTACGTCGATCGGTATTTTGTATCAGTGCAGATACACTGCTCAAACCTTTGTGCATGTCGTCACGAATTTCTCGTGAAGAACGGGCACGATTCCAAATGCGTACTTCATCTATCGATCCTTCAAATGGCATGAGTTCTGTGCCACTTTGTGCATTGCCAATGCGAATCTGTGCATCGGTAGGCGTTTGTGCAAATAAATTTGAGAAACCTGGCACCATTTGCTGAATTTGTCGGCCATTGCGATAGAAGGTGAACACATTGTTTTCAAACGTCATTGCATAATGTGTCCAGTTGTCGAGCGGTGGGGCCGATTCGAGTGAGATGATGGCTGTTTCGCCATCACCGCGAATCGCCAATTCTCGTGTGCCCAAAATCCATTGTCCTGTGCCACTTCCCCAAAAAGAGGCAATGATGCGAGATTCTCGGTCTTTGGGTTGCATCCAGGCTTCAATGGTGAATGCGCTGGTCAGTGTGAGTGGGCTTTTATCTGTAATGGGAATTGCCAAATATCCATTGCTGCTGAGTTGTAAAGCTTGACCAGCCGAGAAGCCTGTTGTGCTGAGTAGGTCTGCAAAGTTGATATTGGGAAGGTCTTCCCCTGCCAATGTGATTGTGCGACTTGGGGGCGTAAAAATGTGATCGGCCTTAGACGGTGTGATGGTATAAATACCGTCGTCGAGCTCTACAAAGCGATAACGCCCATCGGCATCGGTGGTTGCTGTTTCAATGGTGGGGCCGCTTAAGATGACGGTGGCATCGGCAATGCCATCACTGCCTTTGGTGACTTGCCCAGAAATGATGTGGCCAAAGGCCATGCGTTTGATGGGAATGGTGATGGCTGTGTCTACGGCAATGCTGGCAATACGGCGGGTTGTAATGGTGGCATTGGCAATGAGGCCGTTGAATTCGGACGAAATGATGCTGCCGTCTGCTGTGAGTTCAACACCAAAAATGCCGTCTAAGGGTTGTGTATCGACCGAGCGTACTTTAAGGCCCGGAATGGGTTCAGATATATTTTGGTCTGATGTGCCATTGTCGCGCAGGGTAATTTTGCCAGGAGCGGTTGTCGTAATGCTGTCGGTAAGTGAAAAGCCCAAGCGAACGCGCAAATCATCTAAACGATTGTTGGCAGGGTTGACAATAAATTGAATGGTGAGATTTGCTTCGCCACGTGGAAACAGCGTGAGCGTATCGGGTATGGATGTAAAGAGTATTGCAGAAGGTGTGCTGCTGAAAACGCCAGACCAGATGGAGAAGTGGTCAACTTGGGCACGAATGGTGTTGGTATCGACGGTGCTGGGTTGGGGGCGCCAATGTTCGCCATCCCAATAGGCAAGGAAAATGGTTTCTAAGGTGGCTTCTGGTGGCAGCAACGAGGGGTCTTTTGGGTGATGTTGTTGGGGGCAATGGTTTGGCCAAATTGTTGTGTGAAAACAATAAAGTCGCCAAATCCGATTTGGTTGTTGTTGTCTAAATCAAATTTGGCATCGTAAGATGCATCTCCCTGCTGGGTGCCAAATTTTTGGGTGAATAAGATGAAGTCGCTGAACCCGACTTTGCCGTTGCTGTCAAAGTCTGGAGAGGTCTGCGCGTGGCTGGGGGCAAAAAGCAATATGAGGAGGAACAGAGACAGGCTATTGCCAAAGATGGTGCGAGGCTGATTGGACATTGTGGTATTTACCTATGTTGCCTGGTAAGGCAATGGATATGAGTTACACTTTTTTATTATATCGGCAACTTTAACACTTTAGACTATGTGTTACGTCTCAAATGAAGCCCCCTATCATTTGAGCTTGTAAAGCAAACTGGCAAAATTGAATGAAATTGTCAAGTTGGATTCAAGCTGGGTAAATCCATATGTTGGGCGAAATATTGGATCAAAGCGTTGTGAAATGTTTTGATGAGCGGGCTGGCAAGTGTGGTACTGCGGCCCACCAAGCTGATGGGGCGAGCGAGCCCTGGATGTGGGAAATGAATGAGTGTGTTGGTGGGTACGGCCAATGCTTTTGCAACACCAATGGGCACAAGACCATGTCCCAAACCTGCTCGGGCCATTTGGGCGATACTTGCGAAAGATTGCACGGTTTGCGCCACATCGAGTTTAAATGGCCAATCATTTGATTGGTCTTTGAGGCGGCGCGCCAAGCAACGCCAAGTGACGGAGTGCGGTTCAATGGTGAGTACGGGTAGCGTATTTTGAGTGCCGAGGTTGATGTGCTCTAAATTGGAGGGTACAATGACCATGGGTTCTTCATAAAGCAACTCGGCTTTGAGCTCGGGAGTATCACGCTGTTCACTGGTGCATAAAGCAAGCATGTATTCACCCGATCGTACTTGATCTATGACGACGGGACTGCGGTGGGTGTTGACTGTAAATTCCAGATCGGGAATGCTGGTTTGAACCTTGGCGAGTAAATCTGGGCCCCAAGAACACAGGATGGATTCTGAAATGCCAATGACAATACGCCCGCCTTGTGCGGGTGCGTCATCTGAAATGGCGTCTTTGAGAGCAACGAGAAAAGGACGCGTTTTTTCGAGTAAACGAACACCAGCAGGTGTGAGGCGTACCCGACGTCCCATGGGTTCAATGAGTTTTTGACCCGTTTCGGCTTCGAGTGTTGCAATGCGTTTGCTCACTGCAGATTGGGTGATGCGTAAAAAGGTCGCTGCACGCGTCATGGTGCCTGTTTCCGATAGGGCAGATAGTGCTTCAAGATTGGCGATCATTTTATTATTCCATTTTAGAATATATAATAGTATTACTATTCGCTTTTTTTCTTCTTTTGAAAGTATATATTTCTTTTGCAAACAGCAAGATATAATAATGCGATATTTAAATCGCGCTTGAAAATGCCAAAAAGTCATGCTATTTTGTGCATTCGCACTTTTTTTAGATTTTGCTCATTTAAGCTAAAAACAAAAACTATCATTCACTTTTATTATGGGGGTATCAATTATGAGTGATCACAATCCGCTTAATTCACGCGATACATTGCAAACATCGGGTGGTGATGTCGCGATCTATCGGCTCGACAAATTGGAGGCCGATGGCGTAGGGCCTGTGTCGGGTTTGCCTTATTCGGTTAAAGTGTTGCTTGAGGCGGCTTTGCGCAATTTGGATCATTACCAAGTTCAAGAAGAGGATGTGAAAGGGTTGGCCAATTGGAATGCGACCAATCCCAATGCCGTGGAGATTCCATTCAAACCCGCTCGGGTTGTGTTGCAAGATTTTACGGGTGTGCCTTCATTGGTCGATTTGGCCGCATTGCGTTCGGCTATGGGCCGTATGGGCGGCAACGCCCAGAAGATTGAGCCATTGATTCCCGTTGATTTGGTGGTGGATCACTCGGTGCAGGTTGATAGTTTTGCCAATGTAGATGCGGTGCGCAAAAATGCCGAGATAGAGTTTGAGCGTAATAACGAGCGGTATGAGTTTTTGCGCTGGGGTTCCAATGCGTTTGAGAGTTTTCGTGTGGTGCCACCTCTAACAGGTATTGTGCATCAAGTGAATTTGGAGTATTTGGCCAAAGGTGTGATTTCACGCAATGGCGAAGCATTTCCCGATAGTTTGGTGGGTACTGATTCACATACGACCATGATTAATGGTTTGGGTGTGTTGGGGTGGGGTGTTGGTGGTATTGAAGCCGAAGCAGTGATGCTGGGACAACCGATTTATATGCTCACACCCGAAGTGGTGGGTTTTAAGCTGACGGGTCAATTGCCAGAGGGCACAACGGCAACAGATTTGACGTTGATGGTTGTGCAGATGCTGCGTGAGAAGGGCGTGGTAGGCAAATTTGTTGAGTTTTATGGTTCTGGTCTTAGTGGTATGACACTGGCCGATCGGGCAACCATTGCAAATATGGCACCTGAATATGGCGCCACAATGGGTTTCTTTCCGGTTGATGATGAAACATTGCGCTTTTTGGCCAGTACGGGGCGCACCAAAGATGAAGTGGATTTGGTTGAGCGATATACCAAAGAACAGGGTATGTTCCGCACAGATGCATCACCCGTGCCCAAATTTACGGATACATTGGAATTGGACTTGAGTGCCGTGGTGCCAAGTTTGGCAGGGCCGAAGCGTCCGCAAGATCGCGTGGCCCTTACGCAAATGAAAAGTGCTTTTGAAACCGCGCTTACAGCACCCGTTGGTAATAGCGGCTTTGGTTTGGATAACGAAGCGACAAAGCGCAAAGCCACTGTGGCCATGAAGGGTCAAGCCGAAGTGGGGCATGGTGCTGTGGTGATTGCGGCGATTACGAGTTGTACAAATACAAGCAATCCATCTGTGATGATTGCCGCGGGTTTGTTGGCGAAGAAAGCTGCTGCGAAGGGCTTGACCGTGCCTTCTTATGTGAAAACAAGTTTGGCACCTGGGTCGCGTGTGGTGACCGATTATTTGGATCAGGCGGGTTTAACGAGTGAGTTAGAAAAACTCGGATTCCATACGGTGGGTTATGGTTGCACAACGTGTATTGGAAATAGTGGACCATTGCCAGAGCCTGTGGTGGATGCGATTCGGGGGGGGGATTTGGTGGCCGCTTCTGTGTTGAGTGGCAACCGAAACTTTGAGGGTCGTGTGCATCAACATGTTAAGGCCAATTATTTGGCATCGCCTCCTTTGGTGGTGGCTTATGCGTTGGCTGGGCGTGTGGATGTCGATTTGGTGAATGACCCATTGGGCAATGACACCGATGACAACCCCGTTTATCTGAAAGATATTTGGCCAAGCCAAAAAGAGATTGCCGATACGATTGCGTTATCACTCAAACCTGAGATGTTTGAGAACCGATATGGCAATGTATTTGACGGCAATGACATGTGGAATGCCATTGCGGGCAGCCAGGGTGAACTTTATGAATGGCAATTGGACAGTACGTATGTGCAGGAGCCCCCCTTCTTTGTTGACTTGTCGGCTGAACCCAGTGCGGTAACAGATATTGAAGGCGCACGTGTGTTGGCTTTGTTGGGCGATTCGGTCACAACCGATCATATTTCTCCAGCAGGGTCAATAGCGGTGGACAGCCCAGCAGGGCAGTATTTGATTTCGAAGGGTGTTGAGCCGAAAGATTTCAACTCTTATGGTTCACGGCGCGGTAATCATGAAGTGATGATGCGTGGAACGTTCGCCAATATTCGCATTCGCAATTTATTGGCTCCAGGTACTGAAGGCGGCGTGACGGTACATATCCCATCGGATGAGCAGATGAGCATTTATGATGCGGGTATGAAATATATTGATGAAGGCGTGCCGTCGATTGTGATTGCGGGTAAAGAATATGGTACCGGTTCGTCTCGTGACTGGGCTGCTAAAGGGCCTGCGCTTCAGGGTGTAAAAGCGGTGATTGTGGAGAGTTTTGAACGCATTCACCGAAGCAACTTGGTGGGTATGGGTGTTTTGCCGTTGCAATTTAAAGATGGCGAAAGTGCTGTATCGCTCGGTTTAACGGGCAAAGAGACGTATGCCATCACTGGTATTTCTGGTGATCTGAGCCCTTTACAAGATGCGACTGTAACTGTTACAGATGATGATGGCAATACCAAATCATTTGCCACAACGGTGCGTATTGATACACCTGTGGAAATTGATTATTATCGCAATGGTGGAATTTTGCACACTGTGTTGCGCGACTTTTTGAAAGATGCGTAATCACAAAAGATAGAGGTCAGAGGAACAAAGAGCAGCCCATTCGAGTAATCGAGTGGGCTGTTTTATTTTTGTGGGGAAATTTGTGAGATGCGGAAGATGTCGGCTCCTATTTGCAATTCTGTTAGGGGATTGAGTCGTGCATTATGTGTGAGGCGTGTGTTGTTGTGTGGTGTTTTGGTTTGTGCATCGGCAATTTGGCAGATATAGATTTTGTTGACAGTGCCATTTTGAAGATGCCCCATAATTTCTTGCCAATTTTGATTGGCATAGTTGAAGGTGATGGCACTTCTTTGATCTGGCACGAAGCATCTGGAATAGGGTGAGATGATGAGGGCTTGTTTTTGTGGATCTTGTTCTTGAAAGAAGTCTGTATAAGCTTGATTGATTTGATATAAACGCAAATTTTGTATCGGTGTATTTTTAGATGCGACAGACCATCCCCAAAAAATGATGACGGTGGTTGCAAGGGTAAAGGGTGCTATAAATATGTTTTTTTTATTTGTTATGAGATGGCAAAGGTAAATGATGGGGGTGATGAGAAAGGGCAAAAAAATGATGCCAAGCCGAATGCTAAATGGGCGTGTTAGGTTGCCGAGAATGTATCCTAAAATGGCACTTGCTTGGAGCAGACATGCTATAGTTGCAGCGAAGATAAAGATAAGCGTTGTGTGAGGTACTTGTTTGTGATTTCGAATCAAATGAATGATGCCAATGAGGGTGCCCAAAATGGAGATATAAAAAAGAATAGGTATGGTACCATATGCACTTTCTGTGCCGGAAAAAAAGGCGTATGCGTGTTGTATGTTTGTCAGAAAGTGATTGATGCCAAACATAGATGCACCCTCTTGAACCATGAATGCCTGATCACCAGAGTGTAGGGTGCGTTGCCACGCAACGGGAAGAAGAAGGATGGGGGCTACGATGGCTATCGTGTGCGGTCTTGAATGGGCATGTTTGATGCACTGCCACACGATAAACGGGCCAATAGTACATAAAAAGAGGACGGCTTCGTAGCGTATTTGAGCAAGGAGAATAAGCGTGAATATGAGACGGGTTGTTTGCAGAGGTTCTTTGGAAGTGAGAAGGCAATGGAACTGGTAAAATGCAAAAATTGCGAATCCCAAGTTGACAATTTCAAATCCACCCGAGGTTGTCCAAAAAACAAAGATAGGATAGGCGGAGAGCAAGCCCATGCCTAAAACGGCTAAAGGTTTGGAAAAAAACCTTTGGAGTAAGAGGTAAAATGAAAAGAGTGTCAACAATCCTGCACTGATATTGAGCAAGTAGACATTGCTAAGTGCATAACCTTTTGTGAGATGTATCAGATACAAAAAAAAAGGAAAAACAAATGGGCGAATACCCCATTCATGGTCTATGATGTAAGTGTTTTGATTGTGGAAGAGTGCTTGGGTAGGGATGTAACAGGTGTTGTGCTCAAACATGGCTTGTGATACGCCAATTAAGTTGGTTTCGTCGTAGAGAATGCGTAAATGGGGCGGGCTTAATATAGAAATGAATACAATGAAGATACATGCGAGGATAGATGCGGGCATGTGAGAGCTGATGGATTTTTTTGAGATGGTTTTGGGCAACAGTGTCCAAAACCAGATTGTAATTGAAATAAAGGTGAGGTAGAAAGAATAGGTTTGGAAATAGTATGTTTTGGTTTCTATAGCGAGTGGACTAAAACCCAAGAATAAGGTGACCAATCCAATGAAACCCAAGAGATACTTTGTCATGCCGAACTTTCAGTGGATGTTATTTGTTGGCAAATTTTTTGGCATCGATTTCGTATTTTTTGAGCTTTTGATGGAAGTTCTGCCAAGCAATGCCTGCCATTTTTGCGGCATGTGTGATGTTGCCTTTTGTTTTTGTGAGCAGTTCGGCTATGTATTTTTGCTCAAAAACGTCGCGGGCATCTCGCAAGGGCAAATGTCCGTAGCTGTCTCCTGAGCCAGATGTTATCGCTGTGCCACCTTCTTGGAGAATAGGTGGCAAGTCTATCATATCAATGATGTTTGTGCGCGCTAATGCAACGGCGCGTTCGATTGCGTTTTCAAGCTCGCGCACGTTGCCAGGCCAGTTGTGGCGGATGAGGGTATCTTGTGCTTCTTCTGAGATGGTGTGTTGTCCCCCAAACTTTTGTAAAAAGTGCGCAATGAGCATCGGGATGTCATCAGGTCGTTGACGCAATGGAGGCATTTGGATTTCTATAACGTTGAGTCGGTAAAAGAGGTCTTCGCGAAAGCGACCTTCTTTGACTTCTTCTGAAAGGGTTCTGTTGGTAGCGGCAATAAGGCGCACATCGGTTTTGCGTGGTGAGGTGGCACCTACTCGAATGAATTCTTTTTCTTGCAAAACACGCAACATACGTACTTGGGCCTTGAGGCTCATTTCGCCAATTTCGTCTAAGAACAATGTGCCTTCGTTGGCGGCTTCAAAGACGCCAACTTTTTGATTGACGGCACCCGTAAACGATCCTTTTTCATGGCCAAAGAGTTCGCTTTCGAGTAGTTCTTCGGGAATTGCTGCACAGTGAAGGGCATAGAGACGTTTGTTGGCACGTGTGCCATTGTCGTGAATGGCGCGTGCAATGAGTTCTTTGCCTGTGCCTGTTTCACCAGTGATGAGAATGGTGCTTTCGTTGTGTGTAATGCGTTCAACAAGGTCATAGATCTCTTGCATCGCCGAGCTGGTGCCGACCATCCCTTCGAAGTGGCATGTTTCGGGGCGTTTTGACTTGACCATCCGTTCCTTAGCAGATAGAATGGGAAAGTTGAGCGCCTGTTGTATTTTGGAATCGACTTCTTCGGGTGACGAGGGTTTGGTGAGGTAGTCAAATGCACCTAATTTTGTGGCTTCAACAGCACTTTCTATGGTGCCGTGTGCTGTGAGCATGATGACGGTTTGCTCGGGGCGTATTTCTTTAATTTGACGCAGGGCCTCCATGCCGTCCATTTCGGGCATGCGCATGTCCAAAAGCACCGTATCGAAACTTTGTGATTGGCAGAAAGAGATCGCGCGTTGGCCCGTGCTGGCCAGTGTCACGTCGTAGTCACGCAGTTCCAGACCAATCTTCATGCTTTCTTGAAGGTTGGGTTCATCATCTACCAAAAGGATATGTCGGTTTGGCATGTTAGGTAACCTTTAAACGGTTGTGCCAGCTTTCTACGATTTCACGGAAAGTATCGTCGAGTGATTCGGTGATGTCCCAGCTGGGATGATGAGTTTTCATCTTGCGCAGGTCGCTATAATAACAAATATGATCGCCTGATCGGTTTTGGTCGGAGTAGGTGTATTTCATTTTTTTGCCCGAATATTTGGCTGCCAGCTCAAAGGCTTCAAGAATAGAGCAGCTGTTGTTTTTGCCACCCCCTAAGTTATAGACTTCGCCATAACGTGGTGCCTGTGAAAACGCCCACATAAAACGGGCCACATCGCGTGAGTGAATGTTGTCACGCACCTGTTTGCCTTTGTAACCAAAGACTGTGTATTCACGTTCTTCGAGGTTGCATTTGATAAGATAGCTTAAGAAGCCGTGCAGTTCAACACCGCTGTGATTGGGGCCCGTGAGACACCCGCCGCGCAAGCAACACGTGGGCATATTAAAATAACGGCCATATTCTTGCACCATCACATCGGCGGCGACCTTGGATGCGCCAAACAGTGAGTGTTTGGATTGGTCTATGGTGAAGGTTTCGGCAATGCCATGCTCATAGGTTGGGTCGTCATAATCCCAGCGTGTTTCCAATTCTTGGAGCGTGATGTTGTTAGGCGCATCACCATAGACTTTGTTGGTAGACATGTGGATAAAGGGTGACTCTGGGCAGGTTTGACGTGCAGCTTCCAACATGTTAAGTGTGCCCACCGCATTGACATCAAAATCATCGTAGGGAATACTTGCTGCCAGATCATGGGAGGGTTGTGCGGCCGTGTGTACGATCACATCGGGCGTGACTGCTTTGAGTAAATCCTGAACGCCTTGTCGATTGCGAATATCACACTCATGATGGCTAAAGTTTGGGAGCGTTTCGGACAAGCGCTGCTGATTCCAGCGCGTGTCACCTTGGGGACCAAAAAAAGTAGCACGCTGGTTGTTGTCTACGCCATGAATGGCGTATCCTTGTTCGGAAAAAAAAACACACACTTCAGAGCCGATGAGGCCCGATGATCCGGTTACGAGAATTTTTTTCATAAAGATGGTAAGACGATTAAGACGTGGTAAACCTTATAACATCTTTGGGATTACATATTGTCTTTCTCTTACATTCTCCTTTCTAATGGACATTTGGTTATTGTTGTACCTTAAAAGCGAAAACCCGGCCAACCTGTTTGAAGGTGTGGTCGGGCTGTTGTTCATTACATTTACTTGCTGTAATTAAAAGCTAAGTTTGGCAATATTTTCGTGTACGTCATCTGCCGAATGTTTAAGTGCTGCGGTTTCTTCGGGGGTGAGGCCAATTTCGATAATGCTTTCAACGCCATTTGCACCCAACTTAACGGGGACGCCAACATAAACATTATTTAGGCCATATTGCCCGGTTAAATAAGCGGCACAAGGTAAGATGCGCTTTTTGTCATGGGCAATGGCTGCGACCATTTCTGTTGTTGCAGAAGCAGGTGCATAATACGCACTGCCGGTTTTGAGGTGGCCGACAATTTCAGCACCGCCAGCACGGGTGCGTTGTACGAGCGCATCAATGCTTGTTTGATCGAGCAGTTCGATGAGTGGGATGCCAGCGACTGATGTATAGCGTGGTAAGGGCACCATCGAATCGCCATGCCCGCCAAGCACAAAAGCAGTGACATCTTCAACAGAGACATCGAGTGTTTCTGCAATGAAATAACGATACCGTGCAGAATCAAGAATACCGGCCATCCCCACCACACGGTGTGCGGGAAAACCGGTTTTTTTGAGTGCGACATAGGCCATGACATCTAACGGATTGGACACGACGATGACAATGGCATTAGGAGCAACACGCTGAACATTTTCGCTTACAGCACCGACAATATCTGCATTGGTAGCCAGCAAATCATCTCGGCTCATGCCGGGCTTGCGGGCAATGCCTGCTGTGATGACTACCAAATCAGAATCTGCAAGTGCATCGGGGTTGTTGGTGCCAGTAATACGTGTGTCAAATCGTTCGACAGGTGCCGATTCGGCCATGTCGAGGCCCTTGCCCTGAGGAATGCCTTCGGCAACATCAAGCAAAACCACTTCACGTGCCAATTCGCGTTCGGCAACACGTTGGGCTGTGGTCGCACCTACATTTCCTGCACCAACAATACCAATCTTATTCACGAATTACTCCGCTTGGGCGTAGACGCTAACTTTTCGGCGCTGTTTATCGACATGCTCAAATTGAACAATGCCATCAACCAATGAAAATAAAGTATCGTCTTTACCACGTCCTACATTGTTGCCTGGATGTACACGTGTACCGCGTTGGCGTATGATAATGCTGCCTGCCGAGATAAGTTGGCCACCGAAAGCTTTTACACCCAAACGCTGTGATTGACTGTCGCGACCGTTTCTGGAACTACCAACACCTTTTTTATGAGCCATTTTAAAACTCCCTTCCCAATGCCACCACAGACAGCAGAAGGCAAACGGCAAAAAATGCAGATTACTTGCTGCTTACTGAGGAGAGAGGGCGATGGATTAAGCTGAGATTTTGTTGATTTGAAGTTCGGTATAACCTTGGCGATGTCCATTTCTGCGCCGGTATCCTTTGCGGCGTTTCATTTTGAACACAATAACCTTGGATGCACGGCCGTGACCGAGCACACTGGCTTCTACTGCTGCGCCTTCTACTTGAGGTGTACCAATACGGGTTTCTTCGCCACCAATGAGTAAAACATTGTCAAAGGTGAGTTTTTCGCCTGCTTCGGAGCTGAGCCGAGAGACGCGGATGTGGTCGCCTTCTTGTACTTTATACTGACTGCCTGCGACATCAACAACTGCATACATGGGGAGAACCTCCCAAATAAAAATAAGAATCGTCGGAAAGAACGCTAAATTTAGAGTAATCGGGTATTTCTGTCAAGCTGGAACTTCATTTGTCACATCTATTTTGCGCTTTCGAGAGAAGATGCGGTATTCATCTCCGCTTATGTCGGGGTCTGCCTCTACATTGAGCCATACACGGGTCGATTTTCGGATGCGTTTGAGGCGTTCCTTTCGGTTTTCGAGTAAATATTCGCCCAAGTCGGGGTGTACTTGCACAGTAAGCCGTCTTTCTAGGGCTGCTGCACGAGATCGTTTGAGCCAACGTTCAATGCGAGCAACAACGGTGTCTCGGCTGGCAACACGCCCTGTTCCTTGGCAGGTTGGGCAGGGTTCGCTATACGTAAACAAAAGGCTGGGGCGTACCCGCTGGCGGGTCATTTCCATAAGGCCAAATTCGGTAATGTCTGAATATCGAATTCTGGAGCGGTCTCGCCGAATGGCTTGTTTGATTTCATTTTCAACGCGCCGTCTATCTTGCACGGTGTTCATGTCAATAAAATCAATGACAATAAGGCCGCCCATATCGCGCAATCTCAGCTGACGCGCTACTTCTTTGGCGGCCTCAACGTTGGTTCTGAGCACCGTTTCATCTTGATTATTACGACCGACATTGCGGCCGCTGTTGACATCAACGGCTACGAGTGCTTCGGTATGATCGAGAACCAAATAACCGCCACCTTTGAACCAGGCTTTGCGTTCGGAGAGTTTTTCGATTTCTTGTTCAATGCCAAATGCGTCAAATAAAGGCCGTTTGTCGCGGTGATACTCAACGCATTTGCGCAATTCGGGAGACGTGGTTTTGAGATAGGATTGGATTTGCTTGTATTCGTGTTTGGAATCGACGATCAAACGGTGAACGTCTTCGGTAAAAAGATCCCGAATCAAGCTGGATGTCATGCCCATTTCTTTGTGCAAGAGCTCGGGTTCACTGCTTTTTTGGGCACGTCGTTGGATGCGCTTCCAAGTGCTTAATAAATCTTTAAGGTCGCGCCCCAGTTCACGATCGCCTTTGTTTTCGCCTTCGGTACGCACAATGAGGCCAAATCCGTCTGGTTTAATACGACGTGTCACATCTTTTAGGCGGCGTTTTTCGTTCCAATTGTTGATTTTACGTGACACGCCAATTTTATCCCCATCGGGTACAAGCACCATAAATCGCCCAGCCAATGAAGGCACTGCTGTTATGCGTGGGCCTTTGGTGCTGATGGGCTCTTTTTTGATTTGTACGATGATTTCTTGGCCCTTTTGAAGTAATTCTTCAATGGGCACAAAAGATCGGCCGCGTGAATTTTTTTGCATATCGACATCTTCAAGGGTCTCCGTATCAAGTTCGACCATTGAACCCGGCGAACCCGGCATGTCTGAAACGTGCAAAAATGCGGCCTTTTCTTGTCCGATATCGACAAATGCGGCCTGCATACCTGGCAATACAGCGGTTACGATGCCCTTGTAGACATCGCCAACCATGCGTTCTTTTTCGGCTCGCTCAACGAGTATTTCTACCAGATTGCCATCTTCTAAAATGGCAATTCTGGACTCGTGAGAGGCCACGTTAATAATAATTTCGGTTTTCACAAACTTCCCTTCTACAAAATTTTGGCATGAATGATCATGCCTAAAGACCTGATAAATATATCGTAAAATTTTAAAAAAAATGCATCAAAAAGATAGACTGTTCCGTTTTATTAGGAGACTTTTTGTTGTTCTAAACTACAACTTATGGCAAGTGTACATAGGTATTTACGCGCATTTTTGGTTTTTTTATTTATGCGCAGTTACTGTGAGATAAACGTCATCGGATTGGATAACGCGGCAATGCGGGCGGGCGTTGATGATGAGGCAGGCAGTGCGGTTCTATATCTCTGTCTAAGTGTTAGTTATCGCTAAAAGTTAATAATAAATAGGGGTTTGGACAAGCTGTTTTTAGATTGTCCAAAACGAAAAATACAAAAATTAAAAGAAAAAAAGCAACGTTCAGAACGACTATTCGCTCGTAGTTTGTGCCTTGGTGAGATACAAATTTCTTTTTTAAGAAACGGGCCTGCGTGGAAAAATAGTCATTTCTTCAATAATCGCACGATTGTGTAATTGCGCAACCATGAGTGCGGCGGCGGCAATATCTTCGGGTTGTAAGGCGGCGGCACGTTTTTCGGCAGAGACGGGGGTGGGGCGATTATCGAGAATAGGGGTGTCAACTTCACCAGGATAGATGCAACAGGCACGAATGCCGTTTTCTCGAAATTCAGCATTGATTGATTGGGTGAGAGATGACATTCCAAATTTAGAGGCGCTATAAGCAGCACCTCCAACGGTGCCTGCTTTTTTGCCTGCCATAGAAGCAATGTTGATGACCACACCGTCGTTTTGCTTTTTCATTTGAGATCGAACGGCGCGAAAGGCATTAAATGCACCTGTGAGGTTGATGTTGATGACACGGTCCCAATCTTCGTCAGATATGTCATCGAGGTTGCGGGCTTTGGTGTTGATGCCTGCGTTGTTCACCAATATGTCAATACCACCAAAGGTCTCCAAGGTTTTTTGTGCAAGTGTTTGAACCGAGGTGCGGTCTGTAACATCGGTCGCAATAATTAGAATTTGTGCGTCGCCACACTGTTTGGCGGTTTCTTCTAATGGCTCTGTTCTGCGACCTGCAAGTGTGAGGTTGTAACCGGCTTTTGCAAATGAAACAGCAATGCCTCGACCAATGCCGGTTCCTGCACCCGTAATGATGGCGGTTTTGGACATGATATATTCTCCTAACGAGCAGTTTTATTTATGTATATTTATGTGTGTTCAACATTGCCCAAGATAGGGCACAAAGAAGATTAACGAAAGTAGAAAGAAATGTACAATACTTGGGTGCGTGACATCTCTTCGGTGTTTTGTTATATTGGGTTCGGGAGGATATTTTA
>JABIFK010000526.1 GCA_018650745.1 Candidatus Latescibacterota bacterium
CGGCATACCCATGCCAATCGACCAGAAAATCATTCACACCAAAACGGCGCACAGGCACCCCCTCATCAATATCCCTCAAGACAAATTCTACAACACTGCGCTGCCCATTTCCTACCATTTCAAACCGTGCCCGATTTTCACGTTCGGCGATTTCACAGTGTGCACTTTGCCAATCAATTTCATAACCCGGCAAAAAACCAAGAGCCAAACTCAATGGATGGGAGGCCAAATCAATCCAGATATCTTCACCAAACTTTGGCCCTTTTCGCCCGTTCACTTCCATCTCCATAAAAACAGAACTCACATCATCCCACTGCCCACGCTCTTGAATATAAAAGTCACGATAAATAGGAATAGAGGCCGGATATTGAGCAGACATAACGATCTTCCCAGGTCCGGCCTCCGAGGCAGCAATAACTGCCTCGCCATCAGAAACAATCTCATCTAATGATTTGTCCAAATCCCAACACAGAGGTTTTTCACATATCACGTGGCATCCCGCCCTAAAAACAGCTTCTGCATGTGTCCGATGCAATTGAAATGGACTGCAAATATCCACGACATCTGGTTTTTCTTTTTCTAACATGTGAGCCAAATTCGTATAAAAACGCCCCTCAAAACCGAAATAATCTTTTAATCGCTGCGCCGTTTGCCGACACGAATCTTGTGTCTGGCCAACAAAAGCAACCACCTCTGATCCAGACAAATGGTGCCACCTTGCATGATGTTGCCCAATGCCACTGGCTCCCACAATCGCTACTTTCAATGCCATTTACAACCTCCCATATCCACTACAAAACTGCAAATTATCACCATCTTAAGATACGTTGACTTTCGAACAGATCAACCTTTTTTAAACCAAATCCATCCCAACTTTTTACAGACTTTAAAAATACAGCCCCACCAAAACATAAGGAATTCTAATCGCAGACTCTTTAATTTTATAAACATTAAAAAACCTATTGACATTTAAAATACAAACGCTTTACTTTTGATCCGAGTGTTTTACTAATAAAACACCCGTCATAGACAACCAAACAAAAAGACAAAAAAAGAGCCTTACCACACATGAGCCAGCCAGCCCGCGGTAAGACCCTAAGAGTCACGTCAGATGACTCGTTTCCATAATAATGGATTTCATAGGCGAAGTCAATGGAAGTGAGCAAATCGAAAGGTTATATCAGATGAACCGTCTCAGATATTTATTTTTTGTATGCTTAAGTTTGACTTTTGCGTCTACTTCACAAGCAGAAGAACCGCGTGAGGGACTCCCTGGCGGCATTTATGACAAACCCTATATCAAAGAAATGGGGAAACGAATTGCCATTGGGGGATATATCGACATGGAGTTTGAGTGGGCAGAAGGCAAAAACAGCACCTTCGATCAACACCGCTTCATTCCATTTATCTATTCACAAGTTTCTGATCGTGTGCGTGTTTCAACTGAAATCGAATTTGAACACGGCGGTGATGTACCAGGCAACGGAGAAGTAAAACTCGAATATGCCGTCATGGATTTTAAATTCTCAGAAGCCTTCAATTTCCGCGGCGGTGTTATTTTGTCACCATTAGGTCGCTTCAACCTTTTGCACGACAGCCCACTGAACGACCTCACCGAGCGTCCAACGGTTAACCGCCAAATAATGCCCTCCACACTCAGCGAATCAGGTATGGGATTCTTTGGGACATTTTATCCCTCAGAGTTATCCGTGGGCACCTATGAACTCTATTTGGTCAACGGGTTTAATGACGGTGTGATCACAGGCAATGGCTTGCGTATTCGCAGTGGGCGTGGAAGTAAAAAGCAAGACAACAACAACGACAAAGCACTCGTTGGTCGCATTGGCATCAGCCCACGCTTGGGCATTGATTTGGGGGCTTCATTTCACACTGGTAAATATGACGCAGTAGGTGCCGATCGCCTATCCGTTTTAGGCGTAGACGGAAAATTCAGCCGCAGCATATTGGAAATACAAGGTGAATATGCTTACGCGACAGCCGATGGGGTTTCGGGCAATCAACAAGGAGCCTACGCACAAACCAATGTCCACTTTGCACACGATCAATTTTTACCAGGTTCAGCACTCACAGGTGTTGTAAGATGGGACTGGGTCGACTTTGACAGCAGCCAAACAGGCGATTCAGAATATGGTCTAACAGCAGGCCTCAATTTCCGGCCCGTTGAAGATGCCGTTTTTAAACTCGATTATAATTGGACTTGGAAAACGCCTCTCAATGGTATCAAGGGTGATGCCGCAGGGCGCTTCTTCTTCTCCATGTCGTCTTACTTCTAGGCCAGTTTTCACAAGATCGATACCCGATGTCTATCCAATTATTTTTGTTTCTAATATGCTTCATTTCTTCGCAAGCCACCTGGGCCCAAAGCCCAGATGGACCAGAAGCCATAACCGTTTATTTAACACAAGAACAGGCATTGCAAAAAGCCTTCCCAAAAGCAGACACAATCTGGGCCCAAGTTTGGACACCAACCCCTGCCCAACGCAAGAAAGTCGAAAGACGCTTAGGTTGGCGATTGTCCGAATCCAGTTTTGAAATCTTCCAAGCGCGTAAGAAAGAGCAACACTTGGGCTACGCAGTTGTCACCGAACAAATTGGCCTGTATAAACCCATCACGTTTATGGTAAAAGTAGATACCGAAGGTAAAAACGACGGGGTCTGGATTATGGTTTACAGAGAATCACGCGGCGCAGAAGTAAAACGCCAACGTTTTTTAACCCAATACAAAGGCAAAATGCCCACCAGCCCCATTCGGCTGAATCGGGACATCATTGGTGTAACGGGCGCAACACTGTCTGTTCGCGCCTTAAACGGTGGCGTCAAAAGAATTCTGACAGCCATTGATGTTGCCTATTTCCAAAATCAATAATTCATGAGCGCATACAAACAAAGCAAGCCCATTCCTCTAAAACCGACGACGCTCCAGCCCAGAAGGCGCCTGCTGGAAATATATCGTAAAGGACACCGATATGTTGGCATCGGCACCCTCGTCTTTTTGGTCATGCTTGCCCTCTCTGGTTTTTTACTCAACCACCCATCCTTACTGGGTGCACCATCAGAACGCACGCTCTCATTTGCAGTTGATCCCCTCGACGCACAACATTTATACAGAGGTACGCGATCGGGCTTATACACCTCAGACGACGGTGGGCTATCTTGGTATGAAGTCCCCATGCTTTTTGCCGCAGAACGGGCAGTAGACATCACCTTTGCTCCCGACAACCCAGAGCACATTTATGTAGCACTCGAAAACCTGGGTCTCATTCGATCAACCGATGGCGGAATCGTTTGGGAGCAGGTCCCCATAGGATTCATGCCACTTGCAGAAGGTGTGCGCTTACAACGTATTGGTATAGGTATCAGGGGCTATTTACACCTGTGGACATCCGGTGGTCTTATCAGTAGCCCAGACAGTGGTACAACATGGGCCTCGGTAGGCACACCCATTCAACCTGGTAATGACTGCTACACGCTGATTCATCAAATACACACAGGTTATTATTTTGCAAACTGGTTCGTCTATTTTTACGATATCGCCGCTTGGGGTTTAATCATGCTTTCTTTTTCAGGCATTTTCATTTGGTGGCGTCTACAATTTGGAAAACGTCGTAAACAATGATATGATCGGTTCATTTTTTGTGATCGCAAACAAATCTAAAGTCAAGTGACCAAAAAGGTCTCTAAAATGAAGAAGACGTGTTGTAAGAAATATCAGAGAAAAGGCAGTCCTTGTAAAAGCTGCCCAATCATTTGCGTTCTGAGCAAAAAGGCCAAACGAAAATTCTTCAAAAAGCTTGCGGCCTAAAAATAAAAGAGCAAAAGATGGCGATATATGCCATCCGTTGCTCTTTTATCAATCACAAACACATATTCAATTCTTACGCCCCCATCTATCTCCCACCCATATCCCGATCCAATAAGAACAAACCGTATTTATCATCCCCCACCAAGCGTAGTTTCTGTACAACACTGCTAATCATTGCTTCTTCTTCTACTTGATTTGTAATAAACCATTTTAAGAAAATATCAGTGGGATGATCTCGTTTTTCCAACGCAAGATCAACCAAGTCATTGATAATACCACTCGACTTTTGCTCTTGCTGATACGCATCTTCAAATGCTTCTAATGCCGATCTCCATTCGGCTGGTGGTTCTGCTATTTGTGCCAGTTTTACCCGACTACCACGATTGTTGATATAATCAACAATCTTTAGGGCGTGCCCTCGCTCTTCTTTATACTGTTCGCGCATAAAACTTGCAAAGCCCTGCAAATTAAGCCCATGAAAATAAGACTCCATGGCCAAATAATGAAACGCAGAATGAAATTCAAAGTTGAGTTGGTCATTCAAGGCCTCAAGGACCTTTTCGGGGATCATAACAGAAACCCTCTCATATGTTATGCCACAATAAATGGCGTTGTACAATGTTAGCCATCTCTATGTTTTCGTTTCATAGAGATACGGTCAAACGATTTATAAGGTATTCCAAAGGCATATGCAATAAAAAAGTTGTATCCCAAATAAGCGGATATCATCTTCTAACAACATGCAAATTTACGGAAACAAACATCTAAAGACAAGCACCAAACTCAAAACATATCAGCAAAAATAATAAGCACTTATACACAAACCTTGGTTTTCAAACAAATTTCAAGTATACTTAACCAGCTTGGCGACTACACTTTCGAAAGGAGAAGGACGTGATAAAAGACAATATTTGCGACGCACTCAATGCACAGATCAATATGGAATACCATTCGTCTTACAGTTATTTGGCTATGTCGAAATTTTTTCTCGAGCAAAACTTGAACGGGTTTGCCAACTGGATGCGCATTCAGGCCCAAGAAGAACTCATCCATGGCATGAAAATTTACGACTTTGTCGACGAACGAGATGGCATCATCAATTTCACAGATATCAAACAACCTCGGCAAAAGTGGGACTCGCCCATAGATGTATTTGAAGAAGCATTAAAAAACGAAAGAGCCGTTTCCGAAAGTATATATGATATCGTCGATTTATCACTTTCAGAACGCGACCATGCAACCAACACATTTCTCCAATGGTTTGTTGCCGAACAAGTTGAAGAAGAATCAACCATTAAAGAAGTAATCGATAACCTCAGACTGGTCGGCAACGATGGCAATGGGCTCTTTCTTTTAGATCGCGATATGGGCCAACGAACAACCACAACAGCCGAAGGATCTGCAACCGCACCTGACGAAATCTAAGCCCACCAACACAATCCATATCACATAAAAAAAAGCGAGGCAGTGCCTCGCTTTTTTCCTATACTTGCGTGCAGCTAAAAGTCTAATCATCACCGTCCAAATGGCGCGTAACAATGCGTGCAAGCAAATAACGATCAATATGTCTGCCAGCCTTCTCACTCAAATCAAAAAACTCAAATCCTATTTCCCACACATTTCCACTGACTCGCAACCATATAATACGCGCCGGAATGCGATCAACCCGTTCAGCCTCTTCATCATCTAAAAGAAAATGCAGAGTAACTTCAAGACCAATAACCAAGCGTTTTTGCCATACAGTATTTGGCTCAACTACGGCACCCAAACCACCCTTGCTCACATCACACGCATCCCCAGTCAAACAATGATCACCAGACCAAATTTCTATACGCCAATGAGCAGATTCACGCATTTGACGCATAGAAATGTCTGACCTTACAAATTTTCTCAGCTCTTCTTCAAAGTCCATGCCTCAACCTCTAACTCATGTAAATACATGCACATATCATTCTCTAACCAATGTAGACCCAACGCTAAACAGTGTCAAGAAACTTTGTGCATGTTCTTTTTTTAACAATCCTTTATTGACAAAACATGTTCCATTCTTTATCTTGTTCACTATCGTGTTTTTCACACAACTTATAGTATATATTAACTGTACCGAACGTAATTAAACAATGGCCGATTTCAGTGCAATCATTGGCACCAGCCCAGCCATCCGTCAAGTCACAGACTTGATAGAACGCATCGTGCAAAGCAAAGACGTTTCGGTTCTCATTGGCGGAGAAACGGGCACAGGTAAGGAAATTATCGCTCGGGCAATTCACGACAACAGTTCGACCGGCAGCGAACTTTTCGTTGAAGTGAATTGTGCAGCCATCCCAGAACACTTGCTCGAATCAGAATTGTTTGGGTATGAGAAAGGTGCCTATACCGGTGCCGAGCGTACCAAACCAGGGCTCTTTGAATTGGCCAATGGTGGCACCCTCCTGTTAGATGAGATCGGTTATATGAGCATGGGGCTTCAGGCCAAATTGCTCAAAGCCATTGAAGAAAAAACGTTTCGGCGTCTAGGTGGCGAACAAGAAATCCAAGTTCGCATGCGCATCATTGCCAGCACGAATGTTGATTTAGAAAAAGCAATGCGCGAATCAAAATTTCGAGAAGACTTATATTATCGCCTCAATGAAATTCAGATTGAGCTTCCCCCACTGCGTAACCGAAGCGAAGACGTCATTTTGTTGGCCGAACATTTTATCGAAGAATTTGCACAACAATATGGGCTAGAAGAACGCACATTTTCAGAAACATCAAAACAATTATTGCGTGAATATCATTGGCCCGGAAATGTACGCGAATTACGAAATGCCATCAAACGTGCGATGATCATGCATGACGCCAAAACACTCACCCCCGACATGATCCCCGTGAGTATACGCTCAACAGATTCATTAGACAAACAACCCTGGAACAGTCGTCAGTTGGTCATCAACATTCCCGAAGAAGGTGTGACCTTTGACGAAGTAGAAAAACAGGTCATCTCACATATGCTGAAGATGACCCAGTGGAACAAAAACAAAGCCGCAAGAATGTTACAAATATCACGTCCCCGTTTGTTGCGAAAGATTGAAAAGTACGATTTACCAGCACCAACAAATCAGCCTACAGAAGAGGAGGATGAATAAAAAAATAAAAAGCATTTGATTTCCTCGATCAAATCACATATCTTTGCATCCGCTTATTCCCCATAAGTATTCCCCACAACGTTCGGCACCGTGCATTGCCTTTACCCCTATTGGCAATACACAGTTTTTGCCCGAACACCAATTCCCCAAGAACAAATCATTAATTCCCCATTTAGCTGAAGAACCACATCCCCTTTTTACATGATACCAAAAGTAGGGTACTGTCTCGTATTCTCTCAAATGCATTTTAGAGACACGCCTGCTCTATTGGTGACCCGCAAGCAACATCGACAGGGAGAGTCGATACCTCAGTTATGGGGGAACGCATGCCAGCAACCCTGGTAAAGAGTAGCACCAAGACTAACAATGCTAACCGCAAACGCACTGCTTTAGAAATATACCTTAAAGACATTGCATACAATCAATTGTTGACACCACAACAAGAAGTTGAGCTTGCTATTAAAATTCGAGCTGGAGATCGAAAAAGTTTAGAAAAAATGATTGAGTCGAATCTGCGATTTGTAATCACGATTTCTAAAGAATACCAAGGTAGAGGTTTGCCCTTGGAAGATCTCATCGCCGAAGGCAATATGGGCTTGGTTCGTGCAGCAACGCGTTATGACGAAAAAGTTGGGGTTAAATTTACGACCTACGCAGTTTGGTGGATTCGTCAGGGCATTCTTTCGGCGTTAGCAGAAAAGGCCCGTATGGTTCGTTTACCAGTCAACAAGATCAAACACCTCAGCAAGCTAGAACGTATTGCATCGGGTTTAAAACAAGGTTTGGGGCGCGAACCAACGGTCGATGAGATTGCCAAAGAAGCCGAGATGCAACCTGCCCAAGTGCAAACATTGCTTGATGCGTCACGGTGGCATATTTCACTCGATATGCCCATCGATGATGGTCCCGATACGTGCTTGCTCGAAATTCTGGCAGACAAAGATCAACAAACACCTGAAGCGCTTGTTTTGGACCAAGCTATGGCAGAAGAAGTGCGTTCGGCACTTGAAACTTTATCTCCAAGAGAAGCTCGGGTGCTTCGCCTCTATTTTGGAATAAATAGCGGTGAAACAATGACGCTCGAACAAATTGGCAATATCTTAAGCCTAACCAAAGAACGCGTGCGTCAAATTCGCGACAAAGCACTCACATCACTCAAACACCCTTCACGCATGCGCAAGATTCGCGCATATCTTACGGAGAATTAATATTGTGTCAGAAAGACTGGGTATCAAATGTTTAAACCATGTTACCTTAGTCGTTCGTGATCTTGTAAAGTCGCGTGCATTTTATGAGAAATTTTTGGGACTGACGCCAATTTCTCGGCCCAATTATGACTTTGAAGGTCTGTGGTACCAATGTGGCAACCTTGAGATCCACTTGCTTGTAGCTGAGGAACATCCGCCGCCCTCTCGTCGCCACCTGGCATTCGAGGTCACAGACTTTGATCGCGTCATAACATCTCTTGACAGAGAGCGCATCCACGTTGCCTCTGGGCCCAGCATTCGCCCACATGACGGCACGCGTTATGTCTTTTTACATGACCCAGCAGGCAATCTCATAGAAATAAATTGTTCCACACAGAACGACTAATCAGATACAAAAAAGAGGCATTGAAGTGTAACACTTCAATGCCTCTTTTTTTATTGCCATAAAATCAAGAGATACTATTGCACTTGATCTCCACTTTGTGCTTCGGTTTTTAAAACACTCTCAATTGTATCTACAAAGGCTTTTAACGAAACTTTACTTTGCACAGCAAGCTTGGATCGTGCGGCTCGATTAATTGGATTATGTTGTCCAAAGACCACCTGTCGCTCTCCCTTATCGCTCACCTGAATACCATAACACCCCTGCCCAAGACCGACTGGCCACGGTGAACCATAGGCATCCTTCTCGCTTAAAAACAAAACCGTTTCCTCACCCAAAGTAAATTGCGGCATGCCAGCTATTTCCATGTGTCGTCCATCAACTTTGCCACCTGGCAATACCAAAACCAGCTCATCTTCCACTTGCCCTTTCACAACCTCGACCACTGCAAAACGATATGTTGTAAAAATACCATCACGATCAGACAGAATCAGGCTTTCTTTTGTTAAACATCGCACATGAACAATGGTCTTAGCAGTTTCACAAAGGTTATCAAATACAAACGCTTTAACCGTTGTTGCCGTTGCAGGCAGTGGCCCCCAAAGAAGACCTAAGGCAATATATAATAACACCCTCATTATATGACCTTCTTTCCCAAATCCATATAAAAACAGCGGTCAGAAGGGGATTCCCCCCAATTGACCGCTGAACGTTTCCGAAGTCGTTAAATCTTATACGCACCATTCCAGCAAAAGTTCCTACTGAAGCACAAAACTTTGAAAATAAACTTCTAAGACCGCATTGTTGCCCAAAAAGACGTTTAGACGCTCTCTGATTTCTTCTTTTAATTTTGGGTGGCGCGATGGATCAACATCTGAAATGGTCTTGCTCGAAAAAATAGATACCAACGCATCATTGATCCTGGGAACCATATTATTCGTGGTGATAAATTCTTCCACCTGAATATCTGACAGCCCCAAAAACACCTGAGTACTCAAAAAACGCAACCCATCCGTTCCTGAAGGATTCACCACAATAATATCAAGCTTATCAAAAATCGTTAAAACGGTTGTGGGAGGCGGTTCAAAGCCACTGCCCGCACCTTCGCCACTTTCCGCAACCGGTACATCCTCAGCAACCTCA
>JABIFK010000528.1 GCA_018650745.1 Candidatus Latescibacterota bacterium
GGCCCAGGCAACTGTGCACAAGCGTTTGATCATATTGCCGTAAGTAAAACCCACACGGGCTTCGCGTTCGGTTTTACCGGCCCCCCCAATTTCCATATGATGGGGTTGTGCAATAATCCCCACAAGGGCGTTGATGACAACCATTAAAATGAAATATTCGGTAATGCGATCGTATCCTTCGGGCGGGTCTGCTGGTGCAACAAGGCTAAACATTTCTGCGGGAACTTGTTGGTGCAAACTCGTAAAACCACCGACGCCTTCGATGACGTAAGGTACGAGTAAGAAGGATAAGACAATGATAAAAATACCTTGAATAAAGTCTGTGACAATGGCTGCAGGCAAACCGCCCATAAGCCCGTAAGAGAGGAAGAGCACAGTCATTACGGCAATGGCCAATTCGGCGGAAATGGCGCCACCCGTCATTGCGCTGGCCGTTTTTCCGGTGCCCAACAACATCAGACCAATTTGAAGGGCGAAATAAGAGAGGCCGTAAATGGCGTAAAAGTATCCGAGCGATTTGCTGAAGCGGTCTTCGAAAAAGTCGGCAACCGTAATGTATCGTAGCCGCCGCCAAATGGGTGCAATGAGCCAGTAGAAAGGGGTGGCAAATAAATAAAGCCATTGATACCAAATACCGCTCATACCGAGCTTATAAGCTGCACCGGCAACCGTGACAGCCTGATCGGTGTGTGTGCCGGTGCCAAAAGAGTGCATAATCATAAAGGCTTTGCCAAAGCTTCGGCCGCCCATAAAATAATCACTCGCATTTTTGACCTTACGCGCAACCCAAATGCCTACGATCATAATCCCAATGAGATAGACCGAAAGCGAGATTACGTCTAATATATGGAGTCCAAACATCGTCCCTCCCTGTGTGGCGTTGTTGGATATGTAAATGCAGGGCGTAGTATAGTGCGTAGAATAGGGATTGTCAACGGTTTGTCGGCATAATAGGTCCTTAAGGTGTACATGTGATGTGCGATTCTGTGTACGGGGGAAATACCCTTAGGGATTTTTCTTTGTGTTCTATGGATTGATTCGACATTTTAGGTCCGCCTGTTCAACTATGAAGTCAATATGATATTAAACTTTCGGGCACCTTGAGTCGTCCAATGGGTAGATTGAACGGCGTGAGGACGTGTGTGTTGTTTTTTGTTTTTTTGAAAGCCGGAGTATGAAGGGAGTTTGTATGTTGGGCGGAGTTCTTATAGTCCTATTTACGCTGTGTGCTGTTCGCATTGACGCATCGGTCGATTCGTTGATGGTTGTTGCTACAGATACCACCTTAAGTGATGATGCACGTGTGGATTTGTTGAAGCAGGCCGCGAAAGACGATGAGACGGGTGCAGCGATGCACGCGTTGGGACGGTTATATATGGAAATTGGTGGTGTGTCGAAGGTGCATAGTGCAGAGCGTTGGTTGAAGCGTGCGATTAATAAAGACAAGGAAAACGGTACCTATCTGGCTTCGTTGGCTGAATATTTTTGGCGTATCGGGCGCAGAACAACAGCGATTACGTATGCCAAGCGTGGCATAGAGCGCGATCCCAACAATGTGCTGCCGTTGTATTGGGCGGCGCGTTTTGAAATGTGGGAGATGACCAAAACGCTGGATGCAGAGCAAGTGGATTACAATTATGGAGATGACGCACGTGTCACACAGGTGACTTTTAGTTTGGAAAAGTATGGGATTGAAGCACGCAATGCCGCCATTGGTCTGTTGACGCGTGCGGTGGCGTTGGCCCCGGATTATTGGCCCATACATCACTTGTTGGGGCTGGTTTATTTTGAAGGGCGAATGGAAGGGGAGTTGGTTGCGTTGTTTGAGGACTATTTAGAGCGACACGCTGACAATGTGAATGCGCACTTTTTTCTTGGTCTTGGATATCAGGCACAAGATCGATTGAAACCTGCGTTTGAGCAATATCGTGAAGGTCTAAAACAGATGGCCCCACAAGATCAACGGTTTATGATGAGCGTTTTTGTGATGGCTGATCCCGATTCCACATCGCCCAATATTGATGGCATTCGACGTTTTTGGACGGGGCGTGACCCTTTGTATTTGACAGAATATAACGAACGCCTGTTAGAACATTCGCGGCGTGTGGCCTATGCCGATCTGCGCTTTGGTGATCCGTTAAAAGGCATTTCGGGGTGGCATACCGACAAAGGCCAGGCCTACATTCGTTATGGACATCCCATCTCTGTTGTGGCACATCCGGCCGAATTTAGAACGGAAACCGATCTGCCAGGTTTTATGCAAGATTATTTGGAGCGTTCGGTACAGTGGCAATCGATGTCGAAGAATTATTCTTTTCGCGAAGAGTTGTGGCGATACGATGGTTTTACACTCATTTTTGAAAATACCGATACACGTGATTATTGGGAATATCGCATCGGTTGGTTAGACTCTGAAGTCAATCCCCTGGCATTTGATACGTTTATCGAATACAAACCCGATCATTTTGTTGATCCGTATAAAATGAAGCGGTATACAGCACCTTATCAATTGGCCCAGTTTCGCGGCAAAAATGGCAAGTCGCGCGTCGAATTGTATTACGGTTTGCCGGTTGACGAATTGACATCTGAAGAAGATGGACGCCCAGGTTTGCGTGATGTGGAACTCAAACAAGGGATTTTTCTGTTTAATGCCAATTGGGACACGCTCAAACGCGAGGTTGTGAAGGTGAA
>JABIFK010000529.1 GCA_018650745.1 Candidatus Latescibacterota bacterium
CATGGCAATTTCGAGCCATTGTTTTTGACCATGCGAGAGGGCCCCGGCTTCTTTTTGTAAATATTCATGAAGGCCGGTTTGTTCGGCAACCTGTTCAATATGATTGCGGTTTTCGTTGGTTAGTTTGGCCAAGAGTGAGGCCATGACGCTGCGATCGGTTTTCATGGCGAGCATGAGGTTTTCAAAGACGGATAAAGAGGTGAAGACCGATGGGGTTTGAAATTTGCGCCCAATGCCAATATCTACGATGGCATCTTCTGTGAGGCGTGAGATTTCAAGGTCTTGAAAACGAACGCGACCGCTGTCGGGTTTTGTTTTGCCACAAAGTACATCGAGAAAGGTGGTTTTGCCCGCACCATTTGGCCCAATGACAACGCGCAGTTCGTTTTCTCTCAAAAAGAATTCACTGAGATTGAGGGCAACAAATCCGTCGAAAGAGACGGTCAGTTCTTTTACGTGTAAGAGTACTTCATTCATGGCGTTTCCAATGATGATCGTAAATGGTTTAGATGATTATTTTTCCAGTGCGGGTTCTGGCGGTGTTGATGTATTGTTGGACCGTGAGGCCCAAAGTGTTTTGCATTTTGCCCAAAGGCCGGTGATGCCATCGGGGAAGAAAAGGACGACACCGATGAAGAGAAACCCGAGAAAATACAACCAGGTGCCTGGAAAGGCGCCCGTTAAAAAGCTATAGAGTAAATTGACGAGTATGGCACCAATGATGGGACCTATGAGTGTGGCACGCCCTCCTACTGCCGTCCAAACGACCATTGCGATTGAGGCTTGCACATCCATACGCCCCGGTGTGATGATACCGGTTTGGGGAACATAGAGCATGCCACCAATTGAGGCCAGGACACCGGCGACCATAAAAATGAAAACTTTGTAATGTGTTATGGGATAACCGATAAAACGCAGACGCATTTCACCATCGCGAATGGCAACCAAGATGCGTCCCAATTTTGAATTTGTGATGAATCGACTAAAATAATAGGCTGCAAAAAGAGTTATGAATGCAGCCATATAAAGACCGCGTTTGGTTGCTGGGTCTGAGAGTTCGAAACCGAGTAAGGTTTTGAAGTCGGTTAAACCGTTTGTACCACCGAGCATGGTTTCGTTGCGCAAGAAGATGAGCCACATGGCCAATGCAAGTGCCTGGGTGATAATGGCGAAATACACGCCTTTGAGGCGACTGCGAAATGCAAGGTATCCAAAAACAAGTGCGATGATTGCGGGGATGACAATCACCATGAGAAGGGATATGGGAAAGGTGTGAAATGGCTCCCAAAAGAGAGGGAGTTGCTCAACTTGGTTCCAAACCATAAAATCTGGTAGGGTGCTGCCATAAACGCTTTTGGTGCCTGTTTTGAGCAGCATATGCATGCCAATGGCATAGCCGCCGAGACAAAAGAAGAAGGCTTGGCAGAGGGAAAGAATGCCGGTGTAGCCCCAAATGAGATCTACACCGAGCGCCGCAATGGCAAAGCAGAAATACCGGCCCCACAAATTAAGGGTGTTGTCTGCGACAAGGCCAAAATGATTGAGAATCGGAATGAGTATGCCGAATAGGCAAAATATGATGAACGGTGTGGTGGCGTTTTTCATTGGTCTTCGTTTCTCCCTTTGGCTGGAAAGATGCCTGTGGGGTTTGCTTGTAAAAACATGATGATTAAACCGAGAATCAGTACTTTGGCATAGACCGCTTCGACAAAGGGTTCGAGCACTTTGTTTGATATGCCAATGCCCAAGCCAGCCACGATGGTGCCTATGATTTTGCCTACACCACCTACGACCACAACGAGGAAAGCATCGACAATATAGGTTTGGCCCATGTTGGGGACGACGTTTCCAATGAGTGTCATGGCCCAACCTGCTACACCTGCAATGCCTGTGCCAATAAAGAATGTGAATGAATCGACACGACGAACGGGAACGCCCATACAAGCGCTCATATCACGGTTTTGCGTCACGGCGCGTAGGCGCAAGCCAAAGTTGGTTTTATAAAAGAAGGCGATAAGGCCAACGACAATGAACACTGTAAATACAATAATGAAGAGTCGATTGTAGGGTAACAAGACTTGTGGTGCCAGAGCGTATCCGCCACTGAGCCACTTTGGCAATTTGACGGCTGTTAAATCGCCAAAGATGCTGCGGGCCAGTTGTACCAAGACCAAGCTGACACCCCAGGTGGCCAGCAAGCTTTCGAGCGGGCGGCTGTAGAGATGGCGAATGATGAGGCGTTCGATGAGCAAACCGAAACAGCCAGATATGACAAATGCAAGGGGTAAGGAGACGGGGAAGAAAACGTCGATATATGCAGCGGGTAAGAGTGCAAAGCAAATATTTTGGACGACAAAAGTGGTGTATGCACCGGTCATCATAAATTCGCCGTGTGCCATATTAATGACGCCCATTTGGCCGTAGATAACGGCCAGCCCCAAAGCAACCAGTATGAGAATAGAGCCGAGGCTTAAACCAACAAATGCGGTTTGCACAGCCATCATGATTACAGTGAACTCTTTAAGCCATTGGATCGTGCTTTTTAGCTCTGTTTGCACTGTGGCATCGGTTTCCTTTTCGGCGTGACTTTCTAATAGGGGCAATACAAATGTGTCGTTCAGTTCTCCCAAAGCGGTGACTGCCTCAAGACGTATGTTGGCGTCTTTGTGTTGCAACTGCAATTTGGCACGTGCCACTTGCATAAATGATTTGATGTCTGTATCGGTTTCTTTTGCGATGGCCTGGGTAAGTATAGGTATGGCATCTGGATTGCCTTGGTGGCCCAGTGTTTCTGCTGCAACACGACGTTTTAGCGGGTCGGGGTGAAAAATCTCCATTTGGGTGAGATAGGGTTGGATCAGGGCCCGAATGCGTCGGTTGCTTTCCACTTCGGTAAGGTTGTAAAGATTGACTTCGATGGGGATGTTGGCGTCATCGAGTAGAACGGTGCGTTTGGGGTAGGCGGTATTGAGCTGAGCAAATGTTTCGCCGTAATCATCTTCGCGTGTGCTTCCGGCAACAACCAATTGGCCTTGGTCGGTAAGATACAATTCGGCATTGAACAAGGCGGTCATCAGGTCGTAAAAGGCAATGTTACCGCTTTTGCTAATGGCTTCTACTGCTGTTTCGATGTTGTCGTCGTCATTGGAGCGAAGGCGTGTGATTTGTTGCTCTTCAAAGCTATTTTTTTGTGCATGCACACAAATGGGTATGCACAAAAATAGGAGGCTATATATCCATCGTTTCATAGTGACTTCTCGTGGCGTTTAGGCTTGATGGTGAAATTATAACCCTCGTGAGTGAATGTACTCACGAGGGCTCCTACAAAGGTGTTCGCTCCGTCCCCGCCAAGGTCAAGAGTGAACAAAATATGGGGGATGACCGTTTCTGACCGGGAAACCCGGCACTCATCAGGATGGCCACCCCCCAAATAATCGGTGCATCAATAGATTCAACAGTGTGTTAGAACGATAAAATTGTTTCAATGGCAAATGAGGTGACGTCGGCGTCGATGTCGCGACGAATTTCTGCCAACATGCCCACGTTGTCAGAGATGACATAACTGGGGCTGAAAGTGATTTCAGTGAATTTGGTGGTGGTGTCTGTGTCGAGGCCACTGTAACGAATGGTTGCGGCTACTTTGTCTGACAAGCCCATGTTGCCCATCAAGATCCAACCATAACCGTCGTTGCCCTTGGCACCCCAGTCTAACAAGTGATTGTATTCTGCGGCCAATGTAACGGGACCTTTTGCATACATGGCCCAAGCATTAAAGAGGGATTGGTTGAAACCACCCATATCTTCCCAGAGGTAAGCAATTTTGGCTGTGATTGCTTCAACAGGCATTAAGGAGATTTGGGCTTCAAAACCAAGATCGTCAAAATTGGTGTCGGTACCATCCCACACGCTGCCAACAACGGCACCATAAAAGCCTACTTTGTCATTGCCAAAGGATGCTGCCACACCATTTTGATAACCACCATATACGAGGGTTGCAGAATAGGAGTATTGATACAAACCTGTGGGTTCGGCTGTTTCCCAACCCGAGCAGCTTAGAAATTTACCACCTGTTAAGCTAAATCCACCTGGAGACGTATAGGTCACAAAGGCTTGTTCGAGGTCTACGGACCCCCCACCGAGGCTGTTGAAATCGGCTTGTGCAGTGAAGCCCATGTCGTAGGTGTAAAGAAAGCTGATTTCAAATTGGTCAAAGGCCATGCCATTGGATTTGGAACCTGAGTCGTATGTGGTTGACATGTCAAAGAAGCCTGTAACACTCAAGTTGTCTGTGAGTTTGATTTGCGCAAAAGATGGTGTTGCAAATAAAACAATTGCTGCAATACTCATGATCCACTTTTTCATTTTGGTTCTCCGTTTTAGTTGGGGTGTGCGGAGCGCCCCTCCCGGCGCTCCGCATTAATTTTTTGCTTGATTACTTGAGGGTGTACGTGCCCTCGTAGTTCACATGGTCACAGTCTTTGTCTGCACTGGTGATGTCATCCCAAGGATCAGGAGCGACCAAGCCATCGGTTTCATAAACGATTTTGAACATCCCATTTTTGCGTATTTCACCAATGAGAACGGGTTTGTGCA
>JABIFK010000787.1 GCA_018650745.1 Candidatus Latescibacterota bacterium
ACCCGCCGATCTATTCTTTTTAAATATGCAGGCAGAACATGTGCAAGAGGTGGGCCCTCACAAACTGTTGCCCCCCCAGAAATCTACTGGGATGAAAACATCGTGGAAGGCATGACACCTGAGGAATTATCCGTCATGTATGGTCCCTACTCCAACCACCGAGGTGCGGTCCCGTCTCTTGAAGTCACCGAAGACGGCATCGTCAAAATAGAAGCATAAGAAACCAAAACGCAATACAATCAGAACAAGCAATATGCTCCCCCTTACCCTGGAAAGGCAAAGGCAAACGCCGCTCTGTCCTTTACAAATATGCATCTCGCGCTGCCAACCGAGCAGTGGGCAAACACTTTACACCACAACAACGCTATGGCAACTGGGTTAACGAACTCACACCCGCACAACAAGCCGTGCTCTATGGCCCAGGCATGCATCAAGGCGAAAAATCCGTCACCATGCCCACCTTAGAATCCGATGGCAAAACAGTGACTGTGACCGAAGGCCCACTTAAACTATTTGGTTAACCCAATTAAAAATCTTCAGGAGATAAACCCATGAGCAATCCACTTTATACTGTCTCAGATGAAGAAAAATACTTCTTCGATTTGCGAGGCTATCTCATTGTGCGTGGTGCACTCTCAGAAGCCGACATGGCAGAATGCAACGCCGCAATCGATCACCATGCTGACCAAATTAAAATGCGATCCATTGGAGAAGGCAGTTTGGCACGCGGCTCCAAAGCCCTCAAAGGCGAAGAAGGCCGCCGCGAACTCACGGGCATGCTCGGTTGGCCAGAACCCTATCGCCATCCCTTTCGTAAGATGCTCATCCATCCCGCCGTTGTCTCACGGCTCAATGAATTCAGTGGCAAAGGATTTCGCCTCGATCATGGCCCACTCCTGATCAGTGCCCAAAAGGGTGCCGAAGGCCACAGCCTACACGGTGCCGGTGAGCCCTTTAGCCAATCCGTCTGGTATCATCAACAAAATGGCAAAATCTTTTGCCGAGGCATTACGGTGGCTTGGCAACTCACCGACGTCAATCCCGGCGATGGCGGATTTGCCTGTGTGCCCGGTTCACACAAAACCGCCGAACCCACCCCCAGTGGCATCCGCTCTGTCGAAGACGACATGGGCCTGGTCTACCAACCCGAAATGAAAGCCGGCGATGTGCTCTTTTTTGCCGAAACGATGACCCATGGCACATTGCCCTGGACCAGTGATGGTGAGCGTCGCTCAGTCCTTTACAAATATGCATCACGCGCTGCTGCACGTGCCGTGGGCAAACACTTTACCCCACAAGAACGATATGGCGAGTGGGTCGATCAGCTCACACCCGAACAACAAGCCGTGCTCTACGGTCCTGGCGTTCACCATGGTAATCGCTTGCCCACCCTAGAATCTGACGGTCAAACTGTAAAAATCGCAGAATAAAGAGAGACCATTATGAATGCCAAAGAACGCTACGACTGAGATCTATGCGGGCATCTTGTATTACGCAACATATTTTCACCCGAAGATATCCAAGCCGCCAACAAAGCCCTTGAATACTTAGGCGAAGTCATACAAAGTGATGACACAAGCCCAGAAATAGAGAGGCAGGGTTCCGTGTTCTTCCTCATTTTCCTTTTTCTCTACCCTTCCGTGATCAGAACTTTAATATCGCCCAAACAGGTACGTGATCCGACGCAAAATCTCCTCGCGTCACATACTTCAAATCCCCCTCCTCAAAACGTATCTGCGACCGTTTGCCCACCACTGCCGAAGCACCTGTAAACACACCCCGATCCAGCACGCGATCTTTCAAATTTTGCGACACCAAAATCTGATCAAACAGAATGGCCTTCACCTTCACATCTTTCATGAAATCATATTTTTTGCCACGCCATTTGTTATTCTCTTCTCGCGCCCCCTTGACAACAGGATCAAATGTAGACGCCTTCAAATCATCATACAAATAGTTATATCCATAAGAACAATGATCCTGCTCCAACAAAGATTCCGTCACATTAAACAAAAACGTATCGGGCGTTTCATCAATACCGCCAACCGCATCTGCAGAACCATATTCCAAGATATTCACTGACTGATCGTCGGGGTTGTCGTTAAAGTCACCCATTAAAATCACCTCATCTTGCTTGACGCGGCTGTTTAAAAACTGCATCATCATGGTCGATGCCAATACGCGCCGTTCATCCGTTTCTATACGCCCGCCCGACCGTGACTTGGCATGGTGAACCAATACTGTAAACAGCTGCCCAAACCCCTCAACTTGTGCTTCAAGCAAATCCCGTTTGCGCGGAAACGCCCGATCGTGTACTTCCTCATGAAACACAGACCGAACCGTAAACGCCGACTTAACCGTCACAAACTCAAATGGCCGACGCACCGCAATGGCAAGCTCTTGCAATTCATCGTCATCATCCAAAATGCCAATTTCATATTCCTCAGGCAAAATATTCTCCAATGCCGCACGCGATTGTATCTCCTGAAACCCAATAAAATCAGCATCCAATTCTCGAATCACCTGCTTTAAACGATCTCGCCTTGCATCCGAGATGCCATCATCCAACCAATAGATATTATACGTTGCCACCTTAATGCTTGTTGGCGGCGTACTGCATCCCACCAACAAAACCAAAACAAAAAACAAACCCCGTTTCATGCACACCTCCAAAACAAAATCAAAACCCAGTGCTTCACGAAAAGATCATAAACCACCTGATCAGCATCTTCTATCTGTTGGCCATTGTCCGAATGCCCATTGGTCTATATCCATAGACCACAAAGCAGGCACAGGGACCTGCCCCAACAAAGCCTTACCGTCCAATATGTGTTTCTATTCATTTACTGAATATACACGTTCTCATAAAAAAAAGCGACGGAGTAAACCGTCGCTTTTTTTTCACAAAATAATCTCTCGCGTCTGACCTCTCGCGATCCTTAATCGTCCGCCGGCACATCATCTGTCAACAAAGACACCTCAGCAGAAGGTTCATCATCCTTACCCATCTTCACAGACACCAACTTCGACACACCCGGTTCTTCCATCGTCACCCCGTGCAAAATTTCACCGGCTTCCATCGTGCGCTTGTTATGTGTCACCACAATAAACTGTGACTGAGATGAAAACTTTTTCACCACCCGCACAAACCGATCCACATTCGCATCATCCAAAGGTGCATCGACCTCATCCAAAATACAAAATGGACTGGGTTTGACTTGATAAATGGCAAACAACAAAGCAATCGCTGTAAGGGCACGTTCACCACCTGAAAGCAAATTAATGCTCTGCAAGCGCTTGCCACCAGGTCGTGCCGAAATAACAATCGGAGCTTCCAAAGGATCTTCGTCGAGTGGCATGGTCAAGTCGGCTTCACCACCATCAAAAAAATCTTGAAACGTATTGTGAAAGTTTTCCCGAATGCGGCCAAATGTTTCCAAAAACCGTTGGCGAGCGGTGCGATCGACGCGTGTGATGGTGCGCTTCAATGTATCTTCCGCTTCCATCAAATCATCGCGCTGCGTGGTCAAAAATTCATACCGCTCTTTTTGCACATCGTATTCTTCCAAGGCCGCCAAGTTAACCGACCCCATACGCCGTAAACGTTCTTGCAGTTCAATAATCTTCTTATCCGTCATATCATCATTGAACTCAGGATCTTCGTATGATCCCAGCTCTGTTACATCCACATCATAATCGCGCTGAATCCGCTCAACAAGCGCATTACCACGCTCTTTCATCCGTGTAAGCTCAAGTTCGAGCTTATTAAGCTTTTCACGGTTTTGTGTCACCCGTCGGTTCTTTTCGCGCAATTCTTCTTCCACAGCCCGCGTGGCCATCATCAACTCATGTTGGTGTTGCGCTTGCTGATCGCGTTTTTGTTCAACCTGTGTCTGAACCTGATGTAAACCTTCAAGCTCAACCGATGCTGTACGAATGACCTCGTCCAATTCACCCTTGCGCTTGCCACTTTCTTCTCGCTCACCCGTCAACCGCTCCATCTCACGGCTAATCGATGTTTGCTCTTGTGCCAAACGCTGCGCTTCTTGGCGCAAACCTTCTACACGTTCACGTGCCGAAGCAATTTCAACACGTCGTGCAGCAACCGTATCTTGGTGTGCCCGACGTTGTTGTTCTTGTTCACGCAACATATCATCGGCTTGTCGTACTTCATCTTCAAGCGCTTCACGGCGTTGGTCGTGTTCGGCAACCACCTTTTCACTTTCAGAAATCAAATTGCCCAACTCGGTTTCTCGTGTTGCCAACTGCATGGTTTCTTTTTCAAGTTCGGTCACCGCTTGTGCCTGACGACGCGCTTCATTTTCCGAATTTTGGCGATCGCGTTGCAACCCCGCACGCCGGTTTTGCAACTCAGACAATACCCTGTCATCGCTCTCAATCTGAGTCACCAATTCATTAAACGCTTCCACCGTTGTCCGAATATCTTGCTCAAGCACTTCCAAACGATCACGGCTTTCTACAATACCCGATTCCAACCCTTCAATCTGCTGCATTCGGCCAATAAGACCCGATTCAGATTCTGCATCGGCACCACCATATACCGTGCCATCTGCGGCAAACACTTCACCATTGAGTGTCACCACATCCACATGCACAGACCGCATGCCAGGGCTTACATCCAACGCGGTTTGAATATCGCGCACCACCAACGTGCGCCGCAACAAAGCCCGAACAGCTCCAGTCGCATCACGTGCACCCACAACCAAGTCAGAAGCACGACCAACAACACCATCATGGACAGGCACATCCCACAATATTCCAGAACCTTGTGCAACCCGTTCAAGAGGCAAAAAAGCCGCAGAACCATACCCGCCATCACGCAAATAATCTATTGCATCACGCGCGACATCGGTGCCTTCAACCACCAAACACTCCAGTGCCTGTCCCAAAGCACCCTCAATAGCCGCCACATGGTCAGCCTCAACGTCAATCAAGTCGGCAACCACACCTTTGATACGGTCGGCAAAGGGTGAATCAACGGCCAAAGCACGCACACCTTTAGAATAACCTTCAAACCCTTCACGTAATTTTTGAAGCAATGCAATTTGCGCGTCGTCCGATTCAATGCGCGCACGCAATCGATTACGGTCTTCAACCTGCTCATCTCGCTCTGTTTGCAAACGAGAACGCTCATCAATCCGATTCTGGCGCTGTTCTGAGCGTTCAGATAACTCACCTTCGAGGGTCACAATCTGTTCTTCTGCACGCTTGGCCACGTCATCGGCTTCCAATTGTCGAGCGGTTACGCGTTCAACATCTTCGTGTAACCGAGCCTGGCGACTCAAAACACCTTCGCGATCAGCCTGCAACCGTTCCAACTGGCGCCCACGCTCACTGCTGTCGCGCAACAACCCCATCAACTGAGACTTTTGCTCATCCACACGTGTGCGCCGTGCATCCAAATCATCTGTCAAAGACGATAAAACGGCCGTCTCTTCTTCGAGGGCGTGTTCATTGATCTTGAGTTTCTCAACCGCCTCACGCCCCCCTTGCTCTGCTGCTTCTTGGCCTTGGCGTGCATCACTTAATCGCACACCCAAATCTTCTTGTTGCCGATCTGCACGATCAATAAATGCATCCAAACTGCGCAATTCTTCACGCGCAATCAAAATCTGACTGTCTTTGGTATGTACCAAATCCACTTGACGTGAAACCTCAGCATTGGCTGCAGCCAATGCCTGCTCTTGATCGGCCAACTCAGCACGCGCTTCTTCCAAACGCGCTTCGAGCGTTTGCATATCTGTTTCAGAAACCTCAACATCTTCTTTTAAAAATATCATTTCATCCAACATCGGTTTGGCCAAATCGGCCATCGAAAAATACCGATAGCGCGCCAACAAAACCTCAAGATTGTGCAATTCATCTGACACCGTCTTATACAATCTGGCCTTGCGCTCTTGACGTTGCAAAGACGCCACTTGGCGCTCCACTTCACCAATAATATCATCAATGCGTTGCAAATCTTGTTGCACAGATAACAAACGGTTCC
>JABIFK010000421.1 GCA_018650745.1 Candidatus Latescibacterota bacterium
AGAATGAAGTTGGAATCGCTTTTAACCTGACAAGGAGGGTTGGGATGGCATAGTTGATTTTTGCTGCTTGACGCTTAGCTGAAGTATAAAGAATCTGATCAAATCACGAAGCATACCCTATAAAGGGCATGCCCTGGAGACGACTGCTGCAGACTTGGTGGCCTTCTTAGATGCTGTTATGGCGGGGCAATTTTTTAAGCATCAAGAGACGTTAGAAGAGGTGCTGCGTTTTGTGGATGCGCCCGATGAGAATGGGGTGCCTTATTATTATGGTTTGGCCATGGAGAAATATGTGCTTCCTGGGGGGATTGAGATCATTGGTCATGCGGGTACCACGGCTGGTTTTGCGTCTATTGTCTATTATTTGCCTGCTCAAAAAATGACTGTTTCTATGGTCATCAATACTCAGGATCTGGCAAGTGTGTATTTCAAGGTTCTGTTGCCTGTTTTAGAGGCTTTGAAACCAGCGAATTTGTCTTAATAAGAAAGGAGAGGGTTGTGAAGATCAAAGTCATAGGTGCACTTTGTCTGATTGGAATTGTGGTCACTGTTGCGCTTGCTCGTATTCAGACTTCTAAAGAACAAGCTTATACGCCTCCATTTTTGGATGCTCAAGGGAATACGATTCCGGGCAGTATTGCTGTGTTGGAGCAGGTGACGCTCAATGGTGTGCCACAATGGATTCTTATACGTGGTAAAAATGCGGGTAAACCTGTTCTGCTTTATTTGCACGGGGGGCCAGGTTTTAGCCATATACCTTTTGTGAAATTGTTGCAAACACCAGAATTAGAAAAGAACTTTATTGTGGTGCAATGGGATCAGCGTGGCTCGGGTAAGTCTTATTCGAAAGATCTGACGGAGTCGGATATGCGTATCGAGAACTTTGTTGAAGATACAAAAGATTTGACAAATCATTTGCGCGCTCGATTTGGGCAAGAGAAAATTTTTATGCTGGGGCATTCGTGGGGCAGTGCTTTGGGTTTTATGACGATTGCGAAGTATCCAGAGCTATACCATGCGTACGTTGCTGCTGGAGAAGCCGCGGATTGGAATAAGAGGCAAACAATGTCTTTTGATTGGGCGCTTGGGCAAGCGCGACAGGATAAGAACCAAAAAGCAGTGGATACTTTAGAAGGTGTTGTGCCTTTTGACCCTACGAACCCGGATCATATTGGGGTCAAAAATGAAGTCCTGGAAGTTTATGGTGGGGAATATCATGAAGCAGCAGGTTACAAAAAATACGTAGATTATATGGGTCAAGGGCCGGAGTATACGTCTGATGATTTTCAAAAGTTTGAGCAGGGCTCAAGTTGGTCTGGAAAAACGACAGACTTAGAAGCGGCTCGGTCGGGGTATTCTTTGTTTAGAGATTTGCCCGAGGTGCAGATTCCGGTTTATTTTTTTGCGGGGCGATATGATTATCAAACGCCATCTTCGTTGGCTGAAGATTATTACAAGGTGTTAAAAGCACCGGATAAAGGGTTCATTTGGTTCGAAAATTCGGCGCATTATACGTTTTTTATGGAACCAGATAAGGCCACTCGGGAACTGATACGAATTGCGAAAAAGACATTGAAATGATGCAGAAGATGGCTCACGAAATGAGAACAGATAATGATGTCTGTTCTCATTTTGTGAGTTGTTTCAAGTTTTTTTTCTGGTTTAAAAATGAGAAGCTGACAGCCATCAGTTATCTGTTTGAAGCAAAAATAAAGACTGGCATCACACAAAAGACGAGCTGAATAAAAAACGGGGCGATCTGTTAGGATCGCCCCGTTTTTTTATGGTGCATCATTGGAAAATGAATTAGTGTATACCGTCTGTTTAATTGCTCATGTTTTGAGTGGTTGTCGCCAAATTTTGGGAGGTACTTCATGGACAAACTTCGTGTTGCCAGTTGTCAGTTTCCGGTATCAAACGATATCGCTAAAAATGCACGATATATTCGTCGGTACATGAAACGTGCGGTGGAGGCTGGTGCGGATCTTTTGCATACGTCTGAAACGTGTTTGTCGGGCTATGCGGGCACTGATTTTGAGTCTTTTGACGATTTTGATTGGGATTTGTTGCGTACAGAAACGGCGCGTTTACAGGCGCTTGCTGCTGAGTTGGATATTTGGTTGGTGTTGGGATCTGGACATTATTTGGATGGAGAGACCAAACCTACAAATTGTCTGTATTTAATTGATCCAAAGGGTGATGTTGTAGATCGCTACGATAAGTGCATGTGTACGCGGGGAGATCAAAAGCATTATTCGGCAGGTAATCATTTAGCAATACATACGATCAAAGAAGTGACTGTCGGTTTGGCCATTTGTTATGATGTGTGTTATCCACAAATTTATGTGGCCTACCGTGATCGTGGGGTAACGCTGATGTTGCATTCGTTTTATAATGCAGGACATGCGGGGCCCAACTGCTTAGACGTGTTGAATGGTCGGCAAGTGCCTACACGGTGTGCGGATAATTTGATGTGGGCGGTGGCGAATAATTCGTCGCGGCCTTATTCTCATTGGGGCAGTTTTGTTGCGCGACCCGATGCAACAATTGCACAGGAGTTGAAGAAGAATGTGGCAGGGATGTTGGTGCACGATTTCCCGGACGGTTTGTCTGAAGGTGGGTGGACACACAATCATCTTCCGATGAAATTAGCAAAAAATGAGGTTTTGACGTTTGGGGAACCGAGTGGACATGAACGGCAAGTGGATACGGTAAGTGAACCTTGATTTATCCCCGGCACCAGTAATTTTTCAATTATTGCCAAAGCCGATTAGGCTGGAAAAATAGAATCTAAAAAGATGAAAGTAAGTCAATGAATTGAAGGAGTTTGTTATGAGAACTTTTGTGTTCGGTTTAAGTATTCTCATGTTTGCTTTTTTGCATGCTGCTCAGGCTCAATTGAAACCCAAAGATGCGGACAAAGTGATACAGTTGGTTGGCGATAAAAAGCTTGCCGAATTTATTAATACACACGCAAAGCGTATATATGTTTCTCGCAAGAAGTTGAAACGACTCGATCTGTCAGGTAAGAAACTCGTAAACCTTCCAGCTGGCATTGGCTCTCTTGTTGATTTGGAGGAGCTCAATTTGCGTGGTAATCTTTTGAGGAAATTGCCCGCGTCAATGGGTGACCTCAAGAATTTGAGACAACTCACTTTGAGTAATAATAAATTGACCCAATTGCCTCGCGCAATTGGGAACCTGCAAAGCTTGGAAACCCTTGATTTAAGCTTGAACAGCCTCATTCGGTTGCCAAATGAGATTGGAAATCTCAAACAATTGACAGAGCTTACTCTAATTGGTGGCGAACTTAAGTCGCTTCCAAAAGGCATTGTTGGTTTGGAAAGTTTGGAAACTCTTTCACTAAGTGGCAATCATATTTCCGCTATTCCGGAGGGCCTTAGCGGTCTTCAACGTCTCGAAGTGTTGGATTTGTCAGACAATAATCTCTCCTCCCTTGCAGAAAGTATTGGAAGCCTTCAAAACTTGAAAAAACTGGTTCTATCAAAGAACCACATTTCGTCTTTGCCCCATTCAATTGGAAGGCTTGAAAATTTAAAAAGACTGGTTCTGTCTCGTAACAAGCTCACAAATTTGCCAGAAGAGGTTGGAAATTTGATTTCTTTGGAAAATCTTCAACTTGAGAACAATCAGTTGGTCCAATTGCCAAAAACCATAGGTCAGATGCAGAGTCTGAAAATTGTTTATTTGGAAAATAACAAACTGACAACCATCCCCGTAAGCATTGGCGAATTGATCAATTTAAAAATTCTTCACTTGAATGATAACCCACTCAAAACACTTCCCACATCATTTGCTGATCTAGAAAAACTGAACAATGTTGGGTTTGACAATGCAAAGTCATTTAAGGAAAATGGCACATATGACAAACGGGCGGGTGAAAGTGTGAAAGAATTGCTTGATCGAAATTTCAAGTTTGAATGGCGTGATCCCGTCGCAGTAGCGGAACCCCCTCTTGTATCAATAGTGGCTCCTGTAGAAAATGTGCCGACACCCTCTCTTTCTTCCCCAATTCAGGAACCCACTTTGAAACAGTCTTTACCCAATTTGGAGTCGAAGTTGGCAGATTTTTATGTCAAAACCCAAAAGGCGATCTATGCGGGCGAAGAAAGAATAGTTGTAGAATTTGGCGGCTTGACCGGAAATAGCCAGGACTGGATATCGGTGGTGCCCAAAGGTACGCCAGATGGGACATATCAGGAATTTCAGTGGTTTTATACAGACGGACAAAAAAGAGGTTTGCACACCATTGATGTTCTACCTGTTGGTGAATATGAAGTGAGACTCTACTTTGACAGCGGGTACGATGTGCAGGCGCGTTTCGGTTTTGGTGTTGAAAAGGGGCAAGATCTCATTCCAAATGCTGAGGGACAAGCTGGGTTTTATGTTAAAACTAAAAAAACAATATATGCTGTTGGTGAAGCGATTGTGATAGAATATGGCGGTTTACCCGGAAACGATCAGGACTGGGTTTCGGTGGTTGTTAAAGGGACGCCAGAGGATAGTTATCAAGACCATTGGTTCTATACAGAAGGAAAGAAGGATGGCAACTATAAGGTTGAGGGACTGCCTGCTGGCGACTATGAAGTGCGGGTCTATTTTGATGGCGGATACGATGTGCAGACACGTTTCAGTTTTCAGATAGAGAAATAGTATCAATTCTTTGATGGGTTTTGTTTCATTTTAAATTGTTTGAGACATGGGCAAGGAGATTTAAATGGCGAGTGTTTCACAGCGTACTTGGATGGTTTTGCACCCAACTTCTGATAATGTGGCGATTGCGTTGCGGGCATTTGAAGCGGGTGAGAAGATGGCCGATGTGACGGTGGCAGAACCGATTCGGCAGTATCATAAAATGGCGTTGACAGACTTGGCGGAGGATGCGCCTGTCTATAAGTATGGCCAGATTATTGGGTATACGACTGAGGCAGTTAAGGCGGGGATGTGGGTGCATACGCATAATTTGGACATGGGCAAATTGATGGATGTTTCTGTGACGGATATTTCGACGGATATCCCTGAACCGGAGCCCACGATTGCAGACCGATATTTTTTGGGGTATCGCAGTGCAGATGGCCGCGCGGGTACGCGTAATTATGTGCTTATTGGCAGTACGGTGGATTGTTCGGGGCAGGTTGTAGAGATGGTGTTGGAGGAGTTGAATCGGAAGAAGGCAGATTATACACGTCGCTACCCCAACGTGGATGGTATTGTTGGCCAAACACATGACAGTGGCTGTGGGTTGGTAACATTGAGCGAAGGTCACAAACAACAAAATCGTACGATTCAGAATTTGATGAACCACCCCAATGTGGGGGGGCGTGCGATTGTGCAATTGGGATGTGAAAAGGGGCAGGCGGAGTTGATTTTTGGCGACGAGCAGGTGATGCCCATTGAAGGGGCAACCGGGGGATCGGATGAGACATTGCCTTTGATTACGATTCAGGAGGCGGGTGGTACTTGGGCGACAGTGGATCGCATAGTGGATTATGTGGAGAAGGTGTTGTTGCCTCGGGCCAATCGGCGGCGCAGAATTTTGATTCCGGCAAGTGAATTGATTTTGGCCACACAGTGTGGTGGGAGCAACGCGAACAGTGGGTTTACGGCCAATGCGTCGATTGGGTATGCATCGGACCTATTGATTCGATGCGGTGGGACGGCGTTTATTGCGGAGACGACGGAGACATTTGGTGCCGGTCATTTGCTGACACGGCGTGCAAAGACGCCTGAGATTGGGCAAACGTATTTGGATTATGTGGCAGATTATCGAACGTATTTGGCAACGGGTGGTGGTACACCAGAGAACAACTTGGCGTATGGGAATATGGAGGGGGGATTGTCGACAATTGCTGAGAAAGCGTTGGGATCTGTGGCGAAGGGTGGGACATCGGCTTTGTGCTGGGTGAATGATTATGCTGAGTTGATTACGGAAAAAGGATTTGGGTTTATGAATACGCCTGCGTTTGATCCTGCATCTTGTACAGGACAGACAGCGGGTGGGGCACAGTTGGGTGTGTTTAGCACGGGTGCGGGCAGTTGTTTTGGTGGGATTTTGGTGCCTTGGTTAAAGGTTGTGAGCAACAGCGATACGTTTGAGCGCATGGAAGATATGGAAATCAATGCGGGTGGGATTGCCGATGGTGTTGATTCGTTTGAAGATGTGGGACGTGCTATTTTTGAATATCTGTTGGCGATGGCCAGTGGTGCAAAGACGTATAGTGAGAAGGTGGGGTATTCGGTGGTGAATATTTGGGATAAGGGTGTGACGACTTAAGGGCACCTACCCCCAGCCCCTTCCTAAAGGAAAAGGGCAACGTCAAAAGCAATGTTGTTTTATGTCATGTATTTGGAATAGGAGTGTAAAATGTCTTCGGAACGGCCACATATTGTTTTGATTATGACGGATCAGCAACGGTTTGATACGGTGGGGGCTTGGGGGTATGATCATATGATTACGCCGCATCAGGA
>JABIFK010000223.1 GCA_018650745.1 Candidatus Latescibacterota bacterium
ATACCGTTAAAACGGTATCAGAAAACGGGTCAGATAATGTTTGCACATGCAAACGCTTCCTGTGCTGAGTGCTTCCAGATTCTCTGCGAGGAGTCTCCCCTCAAGAGGGTTGTTATCGAGGACTGCTACGGCTACAGGGCGCCATTCCGAATACCGCAACACCTCGGTGCGGGGGCTAAACTGGGTCAGGGCGCATTCGAGATCGTGGAACCACCCTACGATCCGGCATTCATTCCCGCTCCGCGGGCTGATCGATCTCCTGCTCAGGTCACCGCTGCAATCGCGTTCCAAAAGGCTTCTGTTCAAAAAAGCGTCGCATTCGTGAAGTCTCTTCTGGCCGGAACGGATCCGCAGCTATAACCGTCGGACGACCAATAGTTGAAGCGGTACAGCTGAAATCACCTGTCCATCTGTATACAAAAACAATGGGCAATTCGTTCCAATGAAGTCGTGCCAGAGCCATGCTACCGACACCTGCTTTGCAACCCGCTCAACATGCATCGTTAGAAACAAAGAGGTCTTATATGGAAACCCCATCAATCAAACCACAAACCAGCACCTATCGCATGATGTCCGACGAAAAGACCTCTTGGGAACACGACGGATATTTTGTGCGTGAAAACGTTTTCTCCCACGACGAAAACGAACAACTGCGACAAATAGCAGAAGACGTTGTGGCCGGCAAGCGAAAAATGCCTATGGCCCACATCGACCGCAATGCCCTTATCAGAGATGGCAAAGACAAACGATCAGGTATTTATGGCATGCACAAGATCCATCACCCCAGTTGTTATCTTCAAGAATTCCTTGCACGCGTTAGAGATACACGCTTAACAGATCCACTTGTTGATATTCTGGGACCCAATATTTTGGGCATCAACAACCTCTTTATTTGGAAAGCGCCCGAAATTGGATTGGGCTTTCCTTGGCACCAAGACAAATTCTACTTTGGCAAACGATTCAAAACAGCCACAACGGTCGGTACTTGGACGGCCATTGACTCGGCAGATCGTGAAAATGGATGCCTATACGTTATACCGGGCAGTCACAAACAAGACATTTCTGTCCATGACGAGATTGAAGGCTCGCAGCAAAATGAATTCAAACTGGCACGTGATGCACGCGACGAAGATGGCATTGCCGTAGAAGCGCCTCCGGGCGCGGTCATTTGGTTCCACTCTCACCTGTTACACAAAAGCACAGACAATCACAGCCAACGCTTTAGGCGCAGTTATGTCTCGCACTACTTAAGCGCACAAGCCGAATGGTTGGACCCCGAAAAGGCCGGCAAAGGTCAACCCGTTATGTGGATACGAGGTCAAACCTTTCCCGGTAAAGTTCGGGAAGTCACACAAGACGTTCTGACCGCCACAGACTAACGTGTGGTAAATTTCACAGCCCAGAAACACATATCAACTTATTAGGAGAAAACATGAGCACCGATTTCCAGGTGAAGTTAACCGCCGATTTTTTGCAAGCAGACGGCACACAGACATATCAAGACATCGGTCTCGCCTTGCTCGATAAAGCACCCGACCTATCTTACACCTACTTTGATACGCATAAATCAGAAATCTCACCGGACCAACTTATTGCTACAGACGCAATTATCTGCCTGACCCCACGCGTCACAAAGGCAACACTCGCAAGTGCAGACCGCTTGACCATGATTTCTCGGTTTGGTGTGGGTTATGATTCTGTCGATGTGGATGCATGTACAGACGCAGATGTCCTACTCACCATCACTGCAGGCGGTGTCAACTACTCCGTTGCCGAAGCAGTCATGACCTTCATGCTCGCCATCTCCCACAACCTCCGGATCAAAGATCGACTGGTGCGAAATGGAGCGTGGGATGAACGGTCGGCATACATGGGAAGCGAGCTAAGAGACCGAACCCTTGGCATCATTGGGCTGGGTGGTATTGGCACGGCTTTATCTGGCATGGTGAACGGCTTTAGAATGAAACCTGTTATCGCTTTTGACCCATTCCTACCCAAAGAGCAAGCAGCAGAAATCGGCGTAGAACTCGTCGATCTTGAAACGCTCATGCAAACCGCAGACTTCGTTTCGATCAACTGTCCTTTAACCAATCAAACACGCGACCTGATTGGTCAAAATGAACTGGCACTCATGAAACCCACAGCCTATCTGATCAACACTGCTCGCGGTGGTATCGTAAATGAAGCAGCACTTTTAGACGTCTTAAAAAACAAACAAATCGCAGGGGCTGCGCTCGATTGTCATGAGGTCGAACCCGTGCCAGAAGACTACGAAATAGCAAAACTTGATAATGTGATCTTAGCGCCTCACGCAATTGCGTGGACAAACGAAATGTTCAGAGACTTGGGCAAAATTGCGTGCCAGCAAACAATTGATTTATCTATGGGTAAGATCCCCCTTGGTGTGGCCAACAAGGCTGTGTTGGATAAACCAGGATTTCAATCCAAACTCAACACATATGCTTCGCGTGCTTAAACATCCCACGCACCGATCCAACGGCGATCAACGATCCGTTCAAAATAGCATAAAAAAAGACACGCCTAAAAAGACGTGTCTAAATAAAACATTCAAAATGTCCAAAAGCTAAAATGCAACCCCGTGTGTCAAAGTCACCGGCCCAGCAATTCGCTTTTCAAACATCGGCCGGCCCCATCGCTCAATCACAGCTTTGTATTCAGGCTTTTCAAAACGAGCATATGCCAACTCAAAAATGGCGGCATTGTCTCCTTTATACGGTGCGATCTGTTCATGCGGCCACGTCCGAGGGTTTACAATAAAAGGGGCATGATGATCCAGTGTAAATTTCAAGCCTCTGCCATCTGCTAATGTATATCCATACAAATCTACGCCCTGTTGGCGTGCTATTTCAGCCGTCAAACTCATCGCATTGAGCGCATACGTCGAATAATCCAACGACTTCGTACGCCCGGTTTCATGAACCATCCACCCTTCCGGTGACATCTGCCAGTCGATGATAGACCGCCATTGTTCAAACACCTCGTCCAACAAATCTTGATCTTCCAAAACAACACCTGCCGTTGCCAGAAAAACCAAACGCCAATTTTCAAAATTATTCTTATGCTCTGTCGCACGCACATCATTTGAAAATGCGCGCACCCAATCCAACCACTTGTCCCTTATGCCCTTATCCCATACCCCAGATTTCAATACCAAAGACCCTCCATAAATCATCCCTGGCATGGTGATATACAGCTCAATTGGAGATTGTCCATTGGTCAACTTGGGTTCCATATACGTCTTTTCATCTACGCACCACACCTGCAGCAAGTCCACTGCCTTTTTTGCATAAAGCCCATCACCCGTAAACGCATATGCCAAACCCAAATGGCGCACAGAATTGTCCAGTGCAATCGCCGACATATAATCGCCGCGATCCGATTCAGGATTAATCTGTCCATCGCGTGCATCTGGGCCAGACTTGTCTTTTTTACTCCATCCACGGTAGGGTGGGTCGGTCCAATAGTCATGCCGCTCTTCGCCCTTGCGCGTCACAGACACCCGCTCTTGCGCCAACGCCCGCTCTGCATCTGCCATCAATTTAACATAGGCCGACTGCCACGGCTCTAAACCGTCTTGCACATGTTTACGAATAGCAGCAATATCATTTTGACTGATAAACATAAATTCCCCTACGCACAGACTGGGTCTGTCACGTTCCACCGGTTAAATGTTGGGTTTTCTTCTTTGGCCAATTTATCGCGTGTATCGCGCCACAAACGTTCCCAAATGGCAGCATCGTGCAATTCTGACTCGGGGTCTTTTTTACTTCTCGCAACAAACCCCGGAAACACAGGCCGCCCAGTCGGTTCACCAATGGCTTGATAGCGCAAATCAAAACTGATACGCACAGCATTGCTGACATTGGGCAAAGAATTGTGGCACGTCAATTGATGCATAAACAAAACATCACCTGCCTGCATAGGAATGGACAATGCGTCTTTCTCATCAAAATTATGAATGGCCAATCCGTTGTCTTGATAACAGTGATGCATCAAACCAGATTTGTGGCTGCCGGGCAGAACCTGTAAGCAACCCTGCTCTATCGTTGCGTTGGTCAACGGCAACCAAACCGTTAGAATATTACCGTCATCTGCCTCGGACAACAGTACCCCATTGTCCTGATGCCACGGCGTTTGAATCACACGGTTATCACCCGTTTGTGGTAACGCATGTTCAGGCGGTTTGATACGTATATGTTGCACAGGATTGGAATAAATCTCATTTCCCACAAAAGATTCAGCAGCATCCAATAATTTTTGATGTCTCAACATATGAAACACCGCAGGCCCTGCCCAAAATGGCGTATCGGCATCCACACCGTTTTGCGGCAATGAAAAATCAAAATACTGTGAGTACACCTCGCCACTCTCGGCATAAACCTTAGTCAAGCGCTCACCAAAGGGCAAGTTGGCATACACATTTGAAATCTTTCGGTCTGCATAAAGTTGATTGGCCAACTGATCCAACACCTGAGTATACTCATCAATGACAGGCTGGATATCTTCATCAGTGTCTAAAAAGTTCTCAACAATCACAAACCCATCGTTCTCATATTGTATCAGATGATCTTGTGTTATACTGGGCATTCTATTCCCCTATTTCGCGTCATTCTTATAAGCTGGAAAGGATATAACAAATTGTGTGCCTTCTCCTTCATCTTTACCCCACACCTTCAATGGGGTCTAAGAGCTCGATATCCAAAGGTTGTCGCTCAAGCGCCAGTGCTTGACGCGTAATGGCCAAAAATGCACGTTCCTCCGCTGCACCCATCATTTTCTTACGACGCCCCATTACCGTCTTCCCAATTTCCACACCGCGTTTTTCATCATATCGGGTCACATGCTGCCCATCGATCCAAGCAAAACTGGGCACAAACTTTGGGCTCACCGAAGCAAACACACTGCTACAAAAACCGACCACTGACCCCGTAGGAAAACTCACATTAATTCCCGCTTTGCTATGATCACCTACAAACATACCCACAAACTGCTCTCCCGAATCCACTTCATATCCATTAATCGGCACACGAACAGACCCATACGTATTCTTTAAATCGCTGTTGACACAATCAGCTGCAATATTGACCCATTGCCCCACATAACTGTGCCCTAAAAACCCATCGTGTTGTTTGTTAGAATATCCCTGCAAAATACTTGCTTCAATCTCGCCCCCCACTTTACACACCGGCCCAATCGTTGTTCCTTCGTGAACCACAGCACCCGGCTGGATCAAACTGCCATCACCAATATAAGTGGGCCCCTGAATATAACTATGGGGCATAATGGTCACATTTTCACCAATCCAAACGGGCCCTTCCTCCGCATCAATGACCACACAGGGTTTGATGCGTGTACCTTCGCCAACAAAAATGGCATCATCACCCAACAAATAACTGCCCGTATCCAATTGGCCAAACATGCCCACTTGCTTCACGCTCTCCCAATCGTCCAAGAGCGCAGCTTCATTGGCCAAAACCAACTCCCACGGCCACGCCATCAATTGCACACAGTCAGACACATCGTGCCGTGGCAAACCAGCCAAAACACCTCGGGTTTGTGCTTCATCCAACATCACATCGGGTCGTAATCGCCCGCTCAAATCATCATGTGCAAAAACACAGGCAACTTGATCGCCAACCATCCCCACCCAACTTTGGTCAATACGCGAAACATCTGGCAAAGAATGCCACTGCCCCCGTCCATTGAGCAAGAGCATCTGTTCACCACAAGCCTCATTAGCAGGCAAGCCCGTTTGCTCAGCCACCACCTCAGCCAATTCATCACGGCACCACAAATAGGGCACCTCGTCTGCCATCAAAAAACGTACACGCCCCAACAAATCACGCATACCACAGCGCAGTTGAAACACGGCACGCAAATAAACCAAAGGCAAAAGACGTTGCCAACCGGGGTCTTCGTAGATAATGGTAGAAACAGGACGCATAGTGGACTCAGTTTTTTTTAGGAAAGACACAGGTGGCGAATTAAAAATGTAAAATTAAAAAAAGAGCCAAAACCTTTTTGCATTTTTAATTTTTAATTGATTCTATTCCACAGTCACACTCTTTGCCAAATTACGTGGTTTGTCTACGTCATGTCCACGCGCAACCGCTGCGTGATAGGCCATCAATTGTAAAGGAATGGTCGTTAAAAGTGGCGACAACATAGGCAACGTCTTGGGCACAAGCAGAACTTCATCGGCCAAACGGGTCAGTTCATCATCTCCCTCATTGGCCACCACCACCACTTGACCGCCACGGCCCTTCACCTCTTCAATATTGGCCACAACTTTATCGTATGTATGATCTTGCGGTGCCACCACCACCACAGGCATCCCTTCATCAATCAATGCAATCGGCCCGTGTTTCATTTCTGCAGCAGGCATCCCCTCTGCATGAATATAACTGATCTCTTTCAGTTTTAATGCCCCTTCAAGTGCAACAGGATAATTGACGCCACGCCCCAAATACAACCAATTATCGCGCTCGACCAAACGATTTGTCACCGCTTTGACCTGCTCGTCTAAATTTAAAACCTCAGCGACCTGCTCTGGAATTTTAGCCAACGCATTGAGCACCCCAATCGAACGCTCAGGAGACAAATGCCGTCGTCGTCCCATATCGGCAGCAATCATTGCAAGAACAGCCACTTGGGCCGTAAAAGCTTTGGTACTGGCAACCCCGATTTCAGCACCTGCATGCAAATATACCCCAGCATCCGTTTCTCTTGCCATGGTCGAACCCACCGCATTCACCACACCAAAT
>JABIFK010000256.1 GCA_018650745.1 Candidatus Latescibacterota bacterium
AACTTATCAGCCAGGCTATTGGCCTTCAGCACTTGCCCCAAATGATCAAGCAATATCACACCCACAGGCACCATATCCAAGATCGATCCCACTTCCTCTTGGCTGACAGCCAACTTCTCACGCAACCGAGCCAGCGTTTCAAGCGCCACCACCTCTTGGCGCAACGTTTCATCTGCCCCTCTGCGGCCATTGACCCAATCAACCCATTGCCCATAGTGTTCCATCTTCTCGGGCAAACAAAAACAATCCCCCTTTTGTATGGCCACACCAGCATGCAACAGGCCATCCACAACACCTACGCAATCTAAACTGCGTCCAAAGCGCTGTTCCAGTTGGGAAATATTCATTTCCAAAAATGGGTTTTCAAAAAAAGCGGTTGCAACGTCACCGGTTAGATCCAGCAAATCAGGGTTTAATGTCTCAAGCAATTCCTGCATATTGACTGCCTTTATTCCGCCAACAATGATCCAAACCTAAAGATCAAGTATACGGCCATGTCCCACCCTTTGACAAGGTAGGGACAGAATGCTAAGCCTTGGGGCCAAACTGAACTGAGTTTGACCTTGACAATACCACATTTTGTACTATAATAAAGCCTACATACTATATAGAGCGAACAGAAGCCATTTCCGTGAAAGCGAGCAGACGCATGAAATGCCCATATTGTGGTGCATTAGATGACAAAGTAGTCGATTCACGATCGAGTAAAGAAGGCACAGCCATCCGCCGCAGACGTGAATGCCTCGATTGCGAACGCAGATTCACCACGTACGAGTACATCGAAGACATCCCCTTAACAGTGATCAAAACAGACGGTCGGCGCGAACCTTTTGACAAAAACAAATTGGTTGCCAAGATCAGGCTCTCTTGTACCAAACGCCCCATTTCAATTGCTCAAATCGATGAAATTGCCGACCGAATTGAAGACAAACTGGTGGGGTTGGGAGAACGTGAAATTGAAGCCAAGGAACACATTGGCGAACTGGTTATGCAAGAGCTGAAAAGCCTTGACGACGTCGCCTACGTACGTTTTGCCTCCGTTTATCGACAATTCAAAGACATCCGAGATTTCGAAAAAGAGTTGCAACAAATAGGTGACAAACCCATCCCTTAACGCCCGCCTCACCAACAAAACATTCCCCCAAGTAAACCAATCAGCAGCTATCCATCTGCTCTTCATCCAACACGTCAACAAACCTCATTGCACAAAACGCACGAAGGACACATCCAATGAAAATTTCAAGACGGTTCACCACACCCGACGAAAATCCATTAGATCAAGTTAATTATACCCAACGCACGTCCATCATCACCAACCCCGACGGCTCAGAAGTCTTCCGAATGGACAATGTGGAGGTTCCAGAAACCTGGTCGCAATTGGCCACAGACATTGTTGTTTCAAAGTACTTCCGCAAAGGGGGCGTGCCAAAAACTCAGCACGAAACCTCTGTTCGCCAAGTCGTTCACCGAATCGCCAATACCGTTCGCAAAGCGGGTGAAGACTTTGGCAACTATTTTGACAGCCCAGAAGACGCCGATGCGTTCGAAGCCGAATTGGCATACCACCTGATCCATCAAAAAGGCGCGTTCAACTCCCCTGTTTGGTTCAACTGTGGCCTTTACCACCAATACAAAATCAAGGGCTCTGGTGGCAGCTGGTATTGGGACCCCAAAAAAGACAAGATGCAAGAAACCAAAGATGCCTATTCCCATCCACAGTGTTCTGCCTGCTACATCCAATCAGTAGAAGATGACATGATGTCCATTTTTGATTTGATAAAAAATGAAGCTTGGCTCTTCAAATATGGCTCGGGAACGGGTACGAATTTTTCCAAAGTACGCGGCAAAATGGAAACCCTCTCTGGCGGTGGCACATCATCAGGCCTGATGTCATTCCTCGAAGTCTTTGACCGCGCAGCTGGTGCAACAAAATCGGGTGGGATTACGCGCCGTGCAGCAAAGATGGTTTGCCTCGACATGGATCACCCTGAAATTGTTGAATTTATCAATTGGAAATCTGAGGAAGAAAAGAAAGTAGCGGCTCTCATTGCTGGAGGCTATAGCTCAGACTTTAATGGCGAAGCATACAAAACGGTGTCGGGACAGAATTCAAATAACTCCATTCGCATTACAGATGAATTTATGCAGGCCGTCGAAAATGATGGCGACTGGCACACGACGTTACGTACGACCGGGGAGATTCACGAAACATTTAAGGCACGCGATCTGATGGATCAGATCAGCAACGCCGCTTGGGCGTGTGCAGACCCCGGCATGCAATATGACACCACAATCAACAAGTGGCACACCGCACCCAACACAGGACGGATCAACAGTTCAAACCCGTGCAGTGAATATATGTACCTCGACGACAGTGCCTGCAATTTGGCATCGGTAAATTTACTCCACTACCTCAATGAAGACGGCAGTTTTGATATAGAAGGATTTCGTTTTGCCTGTAAATTGTTCTTTCTCGCCCAAGAAATCATGGTCGACTTAGCCTCTTACCCCACCAAAACGATAGGCCAAAACAGCCACGATTTTCGTCCCCTTGGTTTGGGTTATGCCAACTTGGGTTCTTTGCTCATGGTGATGGGCTTACCCTATGACAGCGACGAAGGCCGTGCCATCTGCAGTGCCATTACAGCCATCATGTGTGGCCACGCGTATGCCGCCTCGGCAGAAATCGCCTCAACAAAATCCGCTTTCCCAGGGTTTGAAGAGAATCGCGACCCCATGCTCAACGTCATGAAAATGCACCAATCAGCAGCACACGCAATTGATACCCAGCATTGCCCAGCAGACCTTTTTAAAGCAGCATGCGAAGATTGGGATACAGCCGTGGCATTGGGCGAACAACACGGGTATCGCAACGGCCAAGCCACAGTGATAGCTCCAACCGGAACCATCGGTTTATTGATGGACTGTGACACCACAGGCATAGAACCCGACTTTGCCTTGGTCAAGTTCAAAAAGCTTTCGGGGGGTGGATATTTCAAAATTGTCAATGCTTCAGTACCCCGTGCACTTGAGAACTTGGGATATTCTGCGTCAGAAACAAAAACAATTGTTGCCCATATTTGCGGTACACTCACGCTAAACACCGAAGCCAAAATCAATGCAAGCATACTACGTGACAGGGGCCTAACAAACGAAGACATCGAAAAAATTGAAAACGCATTGCCGGGTGCTTTTGAATTGTCACAAGCGGTTTCGCCTTGGGTTTTGGGTAAAGACACAATGCAACGTCTCGAAATCACCCCAGAACAATATCAAGCCCCCACATTCAATCTGCTGGCAACCCTTGGTTTCTCAACAAAAGAAATCAACACAGCCAGTGACATCATTTGCGGGCAGATGACAATTGAAGGTGCACCCAATCTTAAAGCAGAGCACCTCCCCGTTTTCGACTGTGCCAACAAATGCGGCAATAAGGGCACACGCTTTATCGCACCCATGGCACACATCTCCATGATGGCTGCTGCACAGCCTTTCATTTCAGGTGCAATTTCTAAAACAGTAAATGTGCCCCACGAAACCACAGCGAAAAATATTCAGGACATTTACCTCGAAGGCTGGAAATTGGGCCTCAAAGCTGTGGCCATTTATCGCGACGGTTCAAAACTGTCACAACCTCTAAATTCGACAAGTTCAGACAGCGAAGAAGAAACCGAAACAGTAGAAGAGGCAAAAGCCGCTCCAATACCAGAGATCAAATCGCCTAAAACCGTTGACCCAACAGCCGTGCATGTGCCACAGCGACGGCGGTTGCCCAAAAAGCGTCAAGGGTTTACGCAAGAAGCACGCGTGGCAGGCCACAAAGTCTTTTTGCGGACGGGCGAATATGAGAATGGTGATTTAGGTGAAATTTTCATTGATATGCAAAAAGAAGGTGCACCATTTCGTAGCATGCTCAACTGTTTTGCCATTGCCATCTCCAAAGGACTACAATACGGTGTCCCGGTCGAGGACTTTGTGGATACGTTCACCTTTACCCGATTTGAACCCTGGGGATCCGTTGAACATCCCAACATTAAATTTTCAACATCGGTGATAGACTACATATTCCGAGTGGTGGGTTATGAATACCTTGGGCGAACAGATTTCCTTCAGGTAAAACCTGAAGATATCGTTGACGGCCTCAATCAACCAGATCAGCAACCCCAAGTGACGACCGAAAACGCAACAGCTGAAACACCCGCCGCACAATCTTCCGGCGAACCAGAAACTTCGGTGAGCAACCAGACCACTACGTCAGAGACCGCAGCAAAGGAAGACACAGTCCCAAATGCATCGGCCACCGGCAACGGCGCCACGGAATATACCGAAGTGCCCTTAACCAAAGCTGGCGTGCTCGACGAACAGCTTTCCCAATTGATGGGTGATGCCCCTTTCTGTGACTCTTGCGGACATATTACCGTTCGAAACGGCTCGTGTTATCGATGCCTAAATTGTGGCAATTCGATGGGCTGTTCATAAACCCGCAGTTCTTTTTTAAACACAAAAGGCCAGACGATTTTTCGTCTGGCCTTTTGTGCTTTACCTGTATTGTTTGTGTGCTTTTACTATTTTGCAGTTGGGGGCTGAAGCAACTTCAATCCAGCAGTAGGCCTTGGGATAAAAGTCGTCTTGCTCTTGTGACAAGATTCACATGTTGCGGGTTTGCCATTTTTGAGCTGTAAGAGTTGATCTGTAAAATGATCCATCATCTGACGGGTTACAACATTGTTTTCTGTTGGAATGGTGTGATCAAGACGGCCGTCGCGTCCTCGAGCATGACAATGGTCACAAGATCCCACACCCAAACCACGCTGCATACCCTTCATCAACTCCACAATTTCCCTTCGTGGCATCCCCGCCAACCGGTGGGGTTTTGCCTGGCTTGTGTCCCGCACCACAAACTTCGCTTTCCCTTGGTGGCAGAATGCACAATCTATCGGGTCACCATCTTTTTTTACGTGCTTATCAACCATATGTTCCTTCATAAAGAGCGCCACAGTCTTCATCTCTGATGGCGCGGCGAAGTCCCGCTTTCCGTCAGCCTTCTTGGTCGGGTGGCAATAACCACACTTGACACCCAAAGCCTCCGAAATGGCTTTCATGCCCTCTTTGCTGGTGTCTAAAATATGCGCTTGATCTCCCTGCGCACCAGAAGTCGATAGCAAACACAGAACCAGCCCCAAAGCTTTCCCTAAATTAGACATCGGCCATCCACCTCTCCTGGCAAATCAAGTCCCAAAACACCATACAATGTGGGCAAAACATCGACCACTGTTGCATCGTCACAAGAAACATTCTTTTCATTCAAATACCACATCGCATTGTCAAATGTGTGTGTGCCACTCACTGGGCTGGGTTCAAGCAAAACCTGTTTTTCAAATCCACCCTTTAGATCATATCCTTCGGCGGGTTTGGCAATCAAGTCAGGTGCACTGTCCATCACATCCCCACCAAATATTTCTTCCCGCATAAACACTTTGTCAATAACGGATTCCCCAGTTTCAGGGTCGCGAATTGCCATTAAACCCGCCGCAACATCTTGACGCACCTTTTCATATTCAGCACCAGGTTGAACGCATCCATTCAAATCACGGCCCTTCACACGCACATAAAAGCGCCCAGGCAACAAAGAATAACATTTAGATTGCGGTGCCAAGTCACGCAACTGGCGTGGCGTTTCTGTTGCGAACTCCAACAAACCCATTTGGCGTAGCCAATAGTTCAGGTGCACATCCCGCTTCAGGCTACAAAACCCGTGATCAGACATAATCATCAACGCCACATCTTCGTCTAAGCGCGCCACCAACTCACCAATCATCTGATCCACGCGCCTATAAAACCGATGAAACCAATCCACAAACTTGGGTTGCCCTTTTTCAACTTCTCCCCACACAAAGTGGTGCAACCGGTCTGTATCCATAAAGTGGGTAACAAAAAGATCCCACTTTTCCTGTGCGAAATATTTGAACATGGCTTCGCACCGTTTTTCTAACGCCAAGAAAATTTCATCTAAAAACGCATCCCGGTTTTCACGTGCTTGCCAAGCATCTATATCAATGAGATACCCCATGGCCGCCAACTCATCGGCAATATATAAGGGATAAGTCGCACGCTTCAAGTCAGGTGCCAAAAATCCAGATACCAAGATACCATTCACTGCTTTTGGGGGAAAGGTCGTCGGGACGCCCATAGAGAAAACCCGCTTGCCCAACCGACTGAAATGCTCTGCCCACGTCATAGATTCCATCTGACGAGAAGTGGGAATAAACATTTCATAGGTGCTGGGCACACGATCAACAAACCCAAAAATACGGTGTTTGCCAGGCAAGCACCCCGTCACAATAGATGCCCAAGCCGTAGAGGAAACCGTTGGCAAAACAGAATCCATTTTGAGCATGGACCCCGAATCCATCAGCGCCTTAAAATTGGGCATGTAGCCTTCGGCCATCAAACGGGTTGCCAAACTATGAGGCATCCCATCAAGCCCGATCAAAACAGCACGTTGCTTTCCCTGATTTTTTTTACGAAACAAATGCATATCACTAACGCCCAATACGGTGAAGAGGTTGCACAAAAAAGGAAAGCCTTCGGTCTTGTGCAAAGCACACGAACCAAAGGCTTCCTTTCATTATATGGGGTGGATAAGGGGATTTGAACCCCCGACCCCCTGGACCACAACCAGGTGCTCTAACCAACTGAGCTATATCCACCACAAAATCGACAGTTGACGCAAATTCAACCAGATTTGAAACTGTGGCCAATGGATGGTGCAAACCCAAGTTCTGCAGAGATTGCACCTCACCAGAGCGGAGTTAAAAATATATTATTCACCATTTTATGTCAAGATGTAAAATGTATAATTTAAAACTGGGTTCCATTTCCACCCTCGGCCTTAATAAACTCAGATGAGGACGCCCCCCTTCCTGCTGTAGGAAACAACCGGCGATCTGGTCGTTCCGCTAAAAGAGCCATAACTTTCGTCTTTTGTTTAAGCAGAATCCATGCTCTCACCCACTTGCTTTCCAAATCCACTGGCAAAAACCAAGAAGTCAGTAAACCCCACACTCCCATTGCCATCTATGTCAAAAGTGGGATCAAAATCAACCTGGCTATCCGACAGACCAAACTGGCCGGCAAAACGCAAAAAGTCGCCAAAACCGATAAAACCGTCTGCGTCAAAATCTAACCGCGAAGCATCAGCATCGCCTTCAACCGCCTGAACCAGCTTCACTTCAACTGCCTTTCCATCTTGGCAGGTGAACGCCACAACCGTTCCCCCAACCCCCACATCTACAATACGTGCATGTTGATAGGCACGATCCAGCTCCCAAAGGCCCTTCACTGTCACCTGAAGCGTCCGTGCTATACTCGCCTGATTGGGAATCACATTGGTGTACCGATGCGGCGTTTGTATCTCCCAATTCCATCCATAGTCTGGATCGGCTGCAGCAAGCAACAAACCGTCACTTACTTGACGTGTCATCACCAGGCTCGGCAAGTCTACTTTGGCGAGCACCCCGTTCGCGGGTTTTGCACTTTTGTCAAACAATGCATAACCCGTGGCATTCAATCCCTTATGATGCACAATGTGGGCCTGACGATCCTGTTGCCAAACTTCGTACTCAGATCCTGCAGCAAGTTTCCCAACATCCACTGCAGATGCCTGCACAAGCACAGCATATTCATAACTTGCCGATTGAGGTGCGGAGCCATGGTCGATCCAAGCCACTTCAAATGTATCCCGGCCACCGCCCTCTTTACCAAAATCTCCAGGTGTTTGCACTTGTCGTCTAACCTTCAATCCGTTGCCGTCGGGAATAACATATCCATTACCAACAGAATCCATCACCCAAGTCGCCTGCCCCACACTGCCCTCTGAAGCATAGGGAACAGTCTGCATCTCATTACCATCTACAACCGTAGATTGCGCGGCAGATGTAGTCGCCTGAAACAAAGGTGTCACAGTCGAATGTGTGCGATCATTGTTGCCAATATCCGATCCCAAACAGACCAGCATATTGTCAAAACAGAACACCGTCTTGGTCGCACGAAAACTCGTATCGTGTACCGTATCGTGCAACTTGAGTGCAAACACACCATTGCGCTCTTCAAGACTAACCCCACCAACGAAAGTTTGATCCGAAAAGTTGCGATGATCAATCTGTTGATCTAATTCTGCATGGCTCAGTCGAATAACCGTTGTGCCCGGCCACATGCTCCAGTCCCATCCCTCCCGCTCAATCCCACTCGCCTCCCGGCTGATAGGGTCGCCACCTGCATAAATGAGCATCGATCCGTAACTCAAATAACGCCCCAACTGATTTTCGCCACTTCCCGACGACTCAAAATCCCACACGTACTTGCTCCACCCCTTCATACTCACCATCCACTCATCACGCCGATGAATGGCCAAAGCACCATAAGGCAAAGTCCAGGCGTATCTAAATACATAATTCGCGCCGACACTTGTGGAAAAAGACCGTCCTTCAAAAATGACGATTCGGGTTTCCAAAGTCGCATAAATGCACCTGACAGTTCAGTGTCTAAAGGTTCAAAGGCTTGAGCCAAATACATATACGCGGGTAAAATTTCATTGATCACTTCAGTCTGCAATGGGAATCGGCCATTAACCGCGGTAGATATATCATACGTATTGGCCATCAACCTCGCGGTCAACAACGCATTCTTCAAATTTGTCCGCCGATCTTCGGCCACAGCAAACGGGGTTTCGCGCAAGAAATACGCCAGCAAAGAAGCCACATGAAAACCGTTTGGCGCATACGCATTGGCATAAACCCCCTGGTGATGAAAACCCAAAAAATCGGGTTTAATCGTATCTCGCCAACCAGGCGCAATGTCCAGAGCATTGTTAAGCCATGCAATATAACGTTGCATGGTTGCCACTTTTTCAGGCGTATCGGCCATCATCAAAATGCGCAACAAACGAAACATCGAAACCGTGCGCATAAAATCTGCATTTGTACCAGGCTCCCATGATGGCTCATATAATTCGCCAAACATGCTGTGCCATTCCAGTGTTGCCAACTCCCGCTCCAACCGTCCAGTAGCACGCAAATCGTCGCGCATCAGATATACAGCGTGCGCATATCCAGCCACACGTAAAAAGGCATGATCCAGAGTGCCAATACCACTATTCGCTGCCCAACCCTGATCGTGAAGATAGTCAAATATATCCAGAACCTGATCCCGCGCTTCCGTCTTGCCATTAATGCGGTAATCGAGCACCAGACGCATCAAGACATCTTGAAAAACATCCTGAAAAAAAGGTTTATATGGCGACCGACTTGCAAACAGCGGTTTGCCCACAACACGATTACCTTCCCGCCGAAGTTCAAAATTTGCAAGGTTGCGATATCCCCCATCAATGTAGCTGGCCAATGCATTAAGCCTGATACCTACAGGTTCCTTTGTCGGATCAATATCTTGACCAAAGACCCAGGTTTCATATCGATCTGTAATTGCTTGAAAAGCTTGTTTTTCTGCATCAGTAATCACCCCAGGCAAAGAACCTAACAATATATTCTGACTCCACCGATAATACGGGTCTCGCCCACCGTCTCTTTCTTCATTAACAAATGGCACTTGTGAATCAGCAGACCGTGCCCAGTGAATCTTTTCCACAAATTCCATCAGGTCCAAAAAGACAACGCCATTGTTGGGTCCGTCAATTTCAAATGCATTTACCTGGCCACTGCCCGATCCTCTATAAGACGAGTTTTCAGCATCCCGTGGCAGATCGATCCACATGGCTCGCCATCCCGTAAAATTCAAGCCAAATTGAAATTGATACCGCGGATTATTTGCCGCTAATTCCGATATCGTCCCAAACCGAAATATCAGTGCAGTATCCAATGCTTGCTCATTATAAACCCAGGCCCGAAATCCTGTCAATGTCTTCGTACGACTCTGTGCAGGATCTTCAAAGACAAGACCACTGCTTCCCTGCCAAGTCCACTTCAGAGATTGCCGACCAGACTTGTAATGCTTTGTAGACAACGACAATTCACTGCCTGACTCCACCTGCCACGCTGACGACAGACTTGTCTCTTCAAAATCATAACGCCAAGGCACATCCTGTGCCATCACCATATCGACCAGGCCAAGTATCACAACAAATATCACAACCATCCATCCAAAAGATCGCATAGGATCATCCTTTCTATCATTATCATTATGAGCTGGCATCGATTGAAAATAGACAGAACCTTCAAATTGATGTGTTTTTCTAATATTTGCAGATTGCTTTTTTGGTTCTACTAGACCCATTATTGACTTAAATTAATATTTTACAGATAAATGTACTTTTTACGACTCCAAAGCACGAGTTGAATCAAGTTCCAGTCTGGTTCCATTAGTGCCTCAAAAGTGAGAGATCAGATCTGATTCACAAAGATGAACCACAATACAATTCCAAAAGCCCGTGCTGAAATTA
>JABIFK010000415.1 GCA_018650745.1 Candidatus Latescibacterota bacterium
CGAAGAACTCGACGCAAAAGTTGTCATCTTCGATGATGATCTCTCACCAGCCCAAACGCGCAACCTCGAAACCCTCGTAGGTGTCAAAATCGTCGATAGAAGCCGGCTTATTCTCGACATCTTTGCCAGCCGAGCCCAAACACGTGAAGCCCAAACACAAGTGGAATTGGCGCAACTTATCTATATGTTACCACGCTTAACGCGCCAATGGACACATCTCTCTCGTCAAGCCGGCACAGGTGGTGGTGGTGTGGGAACACGTGGGCCAGGTGAAACACAGCTCGAGGTAGATCGCAGAGCAACACGTTATCGTATTGAAATCTTACGCAAGGCGCTCAAACGTATTGCCAAACAACGCGCTGTTGCACGCAAACAACGCACCAACATTTTTCAAGCCGCTTTGGTTGGTTATACCAATGCAGGCAAATCAACACTCATGCGTGCCCTATCCGGCGCAGATGTCTTCATCGAAGATCGCCTTTTTGCAACATTAGATTCTACCACACGAAAAATCTCATTGGGGTACAACCGCGATATTCTGATTTCGGATACGGTTGGTTTTATCAAAAAGCTACCCCATCATTTGGTTGCTTCATTTCGCAGTACGCTTGAAGAAGCCATAGAAGCCAATCTTTTGCTTCACGTTGTAGATGCCAGCCATCCTGCGTGCATCGAACATATCACAACGGTGAATGAAGTGCTAGGAGAACTGGGCGTTGCCGATAACCCCGTAAAAATGGTCTTCAACAAAATCGACTTGCTAACCGATATAAATCGCAGAGAATTTCTGGAAATAGAATACCCCGATAGCATTTGGGTCTCTGGGCAAACAGGAGATGGGTTAGAAGATCTCAAATGGGCGGTCTACAACTATCTCGAAGGCGAACGCACCACGCTCAATTTGCAAATTCCACAAAGTGAAGGTAAGTTGCTGTCAGAATTATATCGTGTAGGAGAGGTCTTACACACATCTTATGAAAACAATGATGTTATCTTAGAGATTAAGCTCAACCAGCACAATGCACAAAAACTACTCCCCAACAATCTCTATCGTCTAGAAACAACGTCATAATCCTTAAACAATAAAAAAGGCGGTGTGCTTCTTGGAGCACGCCGCCTTTTTTATTGTACAAAATTTAAGTTCCTATCCCACAGCTTGCCCAACCTCAACAGGCTTGTGCGTTTCAGGCACAACAATATTTGGCTCACTACCCGTATCGCATATTCCGTGCAACACAGCCCCTTCTTCAATAATCAGCACTTGAGCCGTAATATCACCAATCATTTCTGCACTGGCTTCCAGCTTAACCAAGTGCGATGCTTCAATAGAGCCTCGCACCCGCCCCGCAACAATAGCATCTTTTACCCGAATAGGCTGGGCATCAACTTCTCCAGCAATACCCACAACCAACGCACCAGATGAAGTAAGGCTCCCCTTCAGGATACCATCCACACGAATGCCATCGGTCACTTCAAAATTACCGTCCAGCACCGACCCTTTTCCGACCACCGTATTAACGGCTTCTACTGTTTTTTTTGACATCTTTAAAAAATCCACAGATTAAAATTTATCGAGGTAGAAATTCTCGCGGATCACGAGCCCGCCCATTTTCAAGTACCTCATAATGCAAATGGGGGCCACTGCTGTGGCCCGAATTTCCAACCCGTGCAATGTGTTGCCCGCGACGAACACTTTCACCTTCAGAAACCAATAACGCACCATTATGACCATAGCGTGTGGTATAACCATCGCCATGATCAATCACCACCATCAGACCCAAAATATCATCGTGACCTGCCACCATAACACGCCCATCGGCAGTAGCTTGCACAGGCGTCCCTTCTGGTGAAACGATATCCATACCCAAATGCTGATTCCGAAACATGCCTTGTTGAGACAAATACGCTCTCGAAACCCACCCAATAGCTTGTGATATAGGCCAAACCGAAGGGGTGCGTCGAATATCAATTTGAGCTCGCCCAACCAATCGCCCACGCACCATTGTCACTTGATCTTCAACAACCAGAGGCGTTGATACAGGAACAGAATAAGACGTTGGCCCCAAATCAATATTAGGAGATAATATTGTTCTCAACTGCTGGTCCCAAGCCTTCATACGCGTCACAACCTGTACCAACTCATCAAAACGAGCCATCTCAGTTTTTAAACGCGCATTATCTCTTTGCAGGACTACAGCTTTATTTTCCCAATACTGTGCTTGCCATAAAAAAACACCGCCTGCACAAACCAACAGCAGCAAGCAAGTTAAACCACATCCCAGTAGGCCAAGCAAAACATAATTTAGCTTAAACTCAAGCGTACGTGATCCATCATCAGGAATCACCAATATAGAAAGTTGTTTTTGACGTCTCTTGGCCAAGCTCATGGGCTCCCAGCAATAAGGGCAATAACGCCTGAGAATATACCAGCACCGGATTCAAAAGTCAAATACTTACAAAACAAGCTACTTATCGTGCATTTTTGAACAAGCGATCAGCCAAAATATGAAACAAATCGGGCAAACACAAACCACACAAACCCCAAAGAATAGCACGCTGGTCTATCCCATTGATATTTTTCAAGGACAATTCCCAGCCCATATCAAACAAAGCATTTGCCACAGCACATACCACATAAACCAATAACAAAATGTATACCACACGTGTTAAAGTACCCAAAATAGGTATATGAGAGAGGCCGCGGTGTTTGAATAAATTCGCATAGGGCCGCCAAAGCAAGCGCAACACCCCCCAATTTCTCATTGGGTCACTGGTATTCAAATCCATGTCAGGAGACAATAAAAAAGTGCCAAATAAATAAGCCACAACAAACACACTGCCATATTCAACAAATTCATCCCGCCCAAAATAATCAGTCAGAGGAGACCAAAAATAACCAACTGCCCCCCCTAAAATAAGCAGCAGCAACAAATCAATGCGTGTATGCGTTTTTCCTGAAGGCATGGCTTAAAACCGCAACAATTGTAAACCCATTCGGTTGGATAACGTCAGCAATCGCTGGGGCAACAGAAGAAGCCCGGACAAACCCCAACGATGCTGTAATTCGCGGGCAGGAGACAAACCAAAAGAAGTCATGTGGGACATCCAAACCTGACCATCAACACCACCAATAACCAATTGGGCCGCTTGAGCATCCAAACTCAAAGCACGCACCCGCCCGTTGGTCATATCACCACGCCAAAATACACGTCCACTTCGCCCAGACCACATTTGGATTTCGCCCCCCTCATCTCCAGTTCCTACTTCCAACGCTACAATGACCTCACCGCGTTCATTGGTGACACCACACAAATCCCCAACATGTCCATCTATCTCAAATTCAAAATGCTTTTCCAATCGGGTATTGGCCCATGAAAAATATCTAACTTCCGATCTGCCCATTTCAGCACCCGGATCGATGTGATAAACCGTTACCCCCACATCTACACGCCCATCACCATTCACATCGGCAACCATCACCCGATCCGTCCTATCATTTTCTAAAATTTCATGCCCAATCTCAACCAGTTGATCACCAACGACGTCAAAGATCATCACATGCCCCAGTCCCACAGCAACAACCTCATCAACGCCATCACCATCCACATCTCCTCCCGCCACATCTGATACCCAAAACAAATCGTCTCGCTCACAAATGGGGTGTAAAAAATTACCCGCCACCCGATAAACGCCTATACCTGCTTGGCGAACAC
>JABIFK010000532.1 GCA_018650745.1 Candidatus Latescibacterota bacterium
GACAACCCCACTGGGCCTGCAGGTGGGCAGTATCGGGTGTGTCGGGGGGGATTTTACGCCGAGAATCGGATGGGGGTTCGGTGTTCACAGCGCCATTATGCCCCCCCATCAACCATGCAAGATCATATTGGCTTCCGTTGTGCCCGAACACCTGAGGGAATTGCGCGTTAACCATTTATTGTGATAGGACAAGAAGATGCGTATTGGAAACAAAGAATTGTTGGTGGTTGGTGATCGTGTTTTGATTAAACAGGAAGATCTGGAAGAACGCACCGAAGTTGGTTTGTATTTGCCCCAAACGGTGGTAGAAAAAGAGGAAGTACAAGGCGGGCGTATTGTGACAACCGGGCCAGGCATTGCCCTTGCCGAAGTTGCCGAAGATGACGAACCGTGGCGCAAAAGTTCAAATAAAGAGCCTCGATATATTCCGTTGCAAGCAGAACCGGGAGATTATGCACTGTTCTTAAAAAAGACTGCGATGGAGATTAAATTTGAAGGTGAGAAATATTTGATTGTCTCTCAGGCATCCATTTTGGTATTGGTTCGCGATGCAGAGACTTTGGGCAGTGATGATGTTCTTGATGAATTTGAAGGTTTGGATGGTCTTGACATCTGATGGCGAACCCTAATTCCCAGTTATTAGGTCAAATTGCGTTCAATCTGCTGTTGATGATTGTATTGGTTGTGCTTTTGGTACGGGTGGTTGGTGATTTGGTGGCGGGCAATGGCAGTTTGGGAGAGAATTTGTTTTTGCTTGTGGTGGTGGGAATCGGTTTGTTTATTGGCGGCGGCTTTTTGATGCGCCTCATACGTTCTGCACAAGGTAAAAAATAAAAAAGAGCCGCAATCAAGCGGCTCTTTTTTATTTATAGCGATTTTTTAGTATGTGCCTATTGTGAAGATATAGACTTTGCACATCTAAAACCCAAGGATGGATATGTCTTATTAGGCTTTTCCCCTCTTCGATGCGCCATATCTGTGTGGGGAGCTGTCCATCCGCCGCCTCGAATGATCCTCTTTTTGCCACTTGCGGGACCTTTTGGATTTTTTGTGGATGTTTGCCCATAGTATTCTTTGTCAAACCAATCGTGGCACCACTCCCAGACATTACCTGACATGTCGAATACACCTTCTGGAGAGGCACCATTTGGGTAGCTGCCGACTGGAGATGGGCGTCGGTGTTTGGTTTCGCGGGTATTGGTTCGTTCGGCATCGAAGCGATCTCCCCAAGGAAACAATCTGCTGTGTGGCCCTCGTGCCGCGCGTTCCCACTCTGCTTCTGTTGGCAGGCGCTTACCTTGAGATTGACAGTAGGCTTTTGCATCTTCATACGTAACGCCAACAACGGGTTGTTTGTCTGCGTTGTATTTTGGGTCATTCCAATACCGTGGTGCTTTCCTGTTTGCTGTTTCAAGGAATGCACGGTAGGCTGCATTTGTAACTTCAAGTGCGTCAATCCTAAACGCATCGAGGTATACAGTGTGCACGGGATTTTCTTTGCCTCTGATGACGCCCATAAGAAAGTCGCCAGCTGGAACGAGAACGTCTTTGGGTATTGGCACATTGGGCTTGGTTTGGGCGCGTGCGCTTTCAAAAGGTGGGCGTCCATCAATGGTTTTGATACTGAGTTTCGAAATCTCTATCTGGCTGGATGCCAATTGCAGGCTGATGGTGGTATTGGTTTCACGAATCAGTTCACCTTGAATAACTTTGCCCGATTTGAGTACCACTTCAACACCTTCGACCCTGCTGGCGAAACACAGTAATACTATGAGGGCGAGAAACGTCAGTTTTCGCTTCAATTCTCGCATTGCGTCTCCTTAGAATTTGATGAGCTGTAAGTGTATAAATGTAAGGATTTCAGAGTGTTTTGTCCATTGCAAATGATATGCCCAATGGGGTTTGTTTGCAAGATCTGCTGGTCTTTGGTTTGACATCCTTGCGCTTCTCTGACATATAAGACCCCTCATTCTCTAACAAGTTCCTTTTGGGCATTGACTTCCAGATGGAAAGCTTTTATAATTTTGGAGTTCGTTGCGTTGTATATATTGGATGCGAGGGGAATATGACAAAAGCAAAAACGCGGCCTGCTGATCAAATATCTGAGACAGACGATGCGCCAACGCTCAGGGAACGGATTGAATTAATCTTGTTCATCGCTGTTGAAGTGCTGTGTTTGTTGTTGTTTATTGATTTTTTGTTTATTGGGTTCTATATAAAATAAGTATGTTGTTGGCGTTGGTTAATATAAAAAAGGGATCGTCGAGGTATTTTTCGGCGATCCCTTTTTTTAGTATGTCACATTCATCTTTTCTTAATCTTGGTTTTGTTCATTTTTCCGCGCAGTTCCATTTGTAGTTCAGCCATCCGTTTTCTCATACGCGAAATATCAATTTCTTTGCCTTTAATTTGGCGCAGAAGATCTTGATTGGCCTGGCGAGCGTCTTGGAGCACACCTTTCATTTCTAAGGTTTCGCGCTGCTGTCTGTTAAATGTACGCCGTAAGCGAGAAATGGCATCAGAGAAATACCATTTTCCAAAAATGACGAGTATGATTCCACCAAAACAGATGAGCCACCAAGTCATCACAACCTCCGAGACTTTTGCACTTGTATGCCAAGTTTTACGTGAAAATATAATATCGTATGGTAGGTGGGGTGTGTCAATGATTTCCTAATATGATACACAATTCTAGCTATGGGTCTGTCCGCTTTGAAGATGGGGGCACTTGGGTGTTTTGGGCTTGGCCAAAACCTACTGTTTTGGTGGTTTGGTCGGAAGAGAGGTCAAAATTGACCAAATTGTGAAGCTCGGGCGGAATGACGACACCTGCAGAAACGATGACCTGCATGGCCGCCTCTACGCTCATGGATGTCTTTCGGACTTTTTCGGGGGGAAAAATAACCATCCACCCTGTTACGGGATTTGGCGATGTGGGGACAAATACACATTGCCCCATGGTGCCTGCATCATCGAGTTCTACTTCACCAGTGGCAAAGCCAATAATCCAACGCCCATCAGATGGATATTCTGCCAAAACAACTTGTCGAAAGCCAGTCGTTTGGGGCATTGCAATTTTTTCGATGAATTGTTTGATGGGGCTGTAGATACTGCCAATAAGGGGCAGTTTCTCTAGAAATGTATGACCCAGCCCAATGAGACGTCTTCCAAATACATTGCTGGCAATAAGCCCGGCAGACCAGATGAGAATAATAGTTAGGACAATTCCTAAACCTTGAATATGCCCATCAGTTTGAAAAACTTGTTGAATAAGGGGTTGGGCAAGGGCATCGAGCCATCTAAAAACAAGGCGCAAGGCTAAAAAGGTGACAACAATAGGCACCAATACCACCACACCGGTTACGGTTTTGGCGCGCATTTGAGTCCAGAGGCGCTCTCGGAAGCTTTGGGTGTGGGTTTGAGTCTTTGACATGGATTAAGAAGATGGCTGTGGTTGATTCGTTGAGATAGTTGTGTTTGCAATGATCGGCGTTTGCCGGGTGTTGTATTGTGATAACGATCATTGAAGGGTTAAAATATCTGGATCGTATATTTGGAATGTCTGAGAGATTAGGTCGACTTGGCGAATGTACGGGAGCTTGTCTTTGTTGGGGGCATAGAGGCCCATGTCGATAAAGTAAAAGCGATTCTGATCGATATCGAGAAAGGCGTAGCTTTTGAATGGGCCACCTTTCCATTCTTTTTCATTTTCCCAAATGCCCTGTAAAACAACAGCCAGCTTTCCACCGAATTCTGTTTGAGATACTTGTACATCTCCAGGGACTATGCGGTCGCCACCAAATAAGCGTCCTGTGATGTCGTCGCGTTTCTGTATACACCACTCTTCTGTGATTTGATCGGGATGAATACCATCTTCCCAATATACAAATAACCAGCGGTTGGGGTTGTCTTTGGCCAAGGTGACAATGCCACTGTCTGGATATGCTTCTAAGATGCGATAACCGAATGGAACGTTGACGCTCCATCCATATTTTTGGGCCAATTCTTGTGTCACATCCTCACGTTCACCAAAACTGTATACGCGTTCTTTAATGCTGCCTAATACAGAACCTTCTAAGGCCGAAAACAGTTCGCCAGAAGACATCCAAAGGTTGTCGGTTACGACGTCGATGTCTTTGCCCGAAACCATCATGAGCAATTGATCTTGGGCCCAGATATCTCTTTTCCAAGTAACTGCCGACTTGTCATTCCGGATGGTATTTTGCACATCTTCGCTGAGAATCTTACGCAAAAAAACGCCCGTTTCGTGCTGTGCATCAATGGGCGAAATAATCATCAGGCTTTTGCGAATGGCGTGTTTGTACGCATAAAAGTGCTCAATGTCGCCGCGTTCGATTTCAAAGAGCCGTTCGGTTTGAGGGGTATAAATCTCTTTTTCGAAAATCTCACGCAAAGGTACTTCTAAAGATTTCCAATCTTCGGCATCGGCCAAGACGATGACTTTTCGAGCAGGGCCAAGTGATTCGGGTAAACGATCAGAGCACCGAAAAAGGCCAAAACTTAAAAGGCAGATAAGCAGCAAACGTATTTTCATAGACTTTTAGAACCCAAAAAGGCCGGTTGCGACCGCAACCGGCCTTTTTATAGGTGTAAATACTGAATTATAATGTATCGCCGCCTACTGGGCGGTTGCAGGGGCAAAGCTCATCGGTTTGCAAACCATCGAGAATACGTAAGGCTTCGCTTGGAGACCGGCCAACATTGAGATTGTTTACTGTCACATGTTGGATCGTTCCGTGTGGATCAACGATAAAGGTGGCCCGCAAAGCAACGCCCGCATCTTTTTCGCGTACACCCAAGCCATCAATGAGGCTGCCATTGGTGTCTGATAACCACATAAAGGGGGAGTCTGTGAGGTCTTTGTGCTCGCGACGCCAAGCCAAATGACAGAATTCATTGTCTGTAGAGCCGCCAAGAAGGACAGCATCACGGTCATCAAATTCTGCATTGAGGTTGCCGTATTCTACAATTTCAGTTGGGCAGACAAATGTAAAATCTTTGGGCCAAAAAAAGATCACTTTCCATTTGCCAGGAAAAGAATCTTGGGTCACATCTTCAAAAGCAGATTGGCCGTCTTGTTCGTGTTGTGTAAAACCGGGTTTGGTACCAACGACTTGAAAGTCTGGAAGGGTATCTCCTACACCTCGCATTGTTGCCTCCGTTTAAAAGTGCTGTAAAGCATTGAATGTGAAGTTATAAAATAAGGGTATTGGGGATTGCATGCAACCCCATAAAAAAGTAAAAAGGTAAAAGTAAAAAGGTAAAAGTAAAAAGGTAAAAGTAAAAAAATATAGAGATTTAACTTTGGGATAGGTTAGGTGGGTAGGTAACGACGGGGAAGGCGTGTGGACAACTGAGCAATGATTTCGTGAACGATGGTTTCTGACCACGTAGCCAAGTCTTGGGGCGTAATTCGGTCGTCTTTAGAAGGGCCAATGAGCACCACTTCATCACCTAAGGTAACGTGTGGTAGATCGGTTACGTCAATAAGGGTTAAATCCATGCAAATGCTGCCTACAACGGGGCATCGCTGGCCTTGAACAAGCACCTGGGCACGATTTGAGAGGCCCCTGCTGTACCCATCTGCATAGCCCAATGGGATCAGTGCAATGCGTGAGGCACGTTTTAGCGTAAAAGTGCCCCCATAACTAAGGGTTTGTCCTGGTTGAAGATTGCGAATTTGTGTGATGTGTGCTTTGAGGGACAGGGCTGGTATTTGGTGCAGTTGGGTGTTTACGGGCGGCAGTCCGTAAGTGAGTAAGCCCACCCTGACGAGATTGTGGTGCGCTTGGGGAAATTGGAGTGTGGTTGCACTATTGGCAAGGTGTTGGTAGGGAATTGGGGGAAGTTTCTGTTGCTTGAGAAAGGATTGAAACAGATTGATTTGGTCAAGGATTTTGGGATGATCTTGTTCGTTTTCATAAGCGACGTGAGACATGACGCCTTCTAAATGCAGATGAGGGTCGCTTGTTATTGTGTGAGCCAGACTTAAACCGTCTTCGACAGTGCACCCCACTCGGCCCATGCCGGTATCGATTTTCAGATGGATACGAGCTTGGGTTTTTTGTGCCTTTGCTATGCTGGCGAGTTCTTGCAAACTTTTGGGGTGGCTGATCACCGTTGCGAGATTGTTTTTGATCAGTGTTGGTGCATCAGAGGGTAAACAAGGACCCAATACCAGAATTGGAGACGGGATACCTGCTTCACGCAATTGTTGCCCTTCTTGAGGCAGTGCCACCCCCAAGAAATTGGCCCCGCCTTGAAGTGCGGCCTTCGATACCTCTATCAAACCGTGTCCGTAGGCATTGGCTTTGACCACTGCCATGACGTGGGTTTGTGGCCCGACGAAGTTTTGGATGGCCGTTATATTTTTTGAAATGGCGTTGAGGTCAACTTCGATCCAGGCTGAGCGATCTTGAACGGGCATTAATACAGTACCTCAAATCGTGATCCTTGATCGGGGTACTTGGTGACTTCAATGCGTACGGGAAAGGCCTGTTTGAGAGATTCGACATGTGTTATTACCAGAATCTTTTCAAAGTCTTCGCTGATGGCCTGAATGGCTTCGACAAGATGGTCGAGGCCTTCGAGGTCTTGCGTGCCAAATCCTTCGTCGATGACCAAGGTGCGTAACCGTGACCCTGTGCGGCTTGCTAAAAGTTTGGACAATGCAATGCGAATGGCAAAATCGACTCGGAAAGCTTCGCCGCCAGAATAAAGCTCATAACTGCGTTCACCCAATTCGTCGCTGATTTTGATATCGAGGGTTTCTCTTGTGCCCCCCTTTTTAAGGTCACGAAGAGATTCTAAGACTATTTGTGTGCGATTTTGTGTGAGGCTGGCCAGTATGCGGTTGGCTTCTTCTTCTATTTCGGGAATGGCTTGTTCAATGATAAGGGCTTGGATACCATCTTTACCAAAAGCCGTGATGAGTTCTTTGTGTAAGATGATCTCATGTTCTGTTTCTTTGCACTGCTTTTGAATGACTGCTTTGTCTTTTTCGAGCGTTTCGCAGTGGGCAATTTGTGCCTTTAATGTGGCATGTTGTTGCATGTATAGGTCGCGTTGTTGCCTGCTTTCACGCAACGTATTTTGCAAGTTCTCAGATTCTTCAATGGCCTGTTGTGCATCGGTCATTATTTTTTCTATTTCGGGCAGGCGTTGTGTAATTATTTCTTGTTGTTCTGTGAGCGTTTCGTTTCTTTTTTTGAATGTTTGCAGGCGTTGTTGGGCACTGGTGAACTCTCGTTCGGAAACTTGCAGGCGCTCTGTTTGGGTGGGCGCACCTTTGAGCTGGTCGCGTTCTTGGGTGATTTTTTTGTGTTGTGTTGAATCGTAATTTAATGCTTGGATTCTTGTCATGATTTCTTGAAGGGTTTCTTGTTGCTTGGCGGCATAGAGTTTGTCGTCTAACCACTTCTGTGCCGTTAGGCGTTTTTCGAGAAAGTCGGGAAGGGTCTCTTGGGCTTTTTGAAGCCGATATTTGGCTGCTTGCAATTCTGCTCGGCGTGTTTCGACGCTTTCTAAGTCTTTGAGCTTTTCTCTGAGCGTTCGGTGTTCTGCTGGGTTATAGGGAAACTTTTGAAGCTCCTGTTTGGCAGTTTGAAGCGCACGTGCCGTGGGGCTGTTTTCTTGTTGTGTTGTACTTTGTTGTTCTAATTTCGCAATCTCTTCTTTTATCGATGTGACTTGGGTTGCAGCGATTTCTGATTCTTTTTGAGCAGCTTCTGTTTCTGCAACTGTACGTGCAAGTTGCTCTATGTTTATGAGCTGGTTTTTGAGCTCCTGATAATGTTTCCTCAGGCTTTCACGTTCTGTTTCGGCATTATGTATTTTGGCTTCGAGAGTTTGTGTTTCTGCTTGTTGGTCTTGAAGCTGCGTGTCGAATTTTTCTGTGACTTCGTGGCGATGCGTTTCATCTAGATTGTTGCCACATAAGGGGCATTGCGAATCGTGAACGTTTTGCAGAACGGTCTTTTGTTGTAGGGTTTCTTCTACTGCTTTTTGTAGACTTTGCAAACGATTGCGGTCGGCATCTATCTGTGGCGAGTATGCGCTGCCCTGGTCGCGCACTCGGTCTCGTTCTGTCTCAAGCGATTTGGCTTTTGTATGTTCGCTTTGTGCATGTTCAAATGCTGTGCGGCGAATGTCGCGTTGATTGGCCAAATCCTCTTGCTGGCGCAATTGTTCACATTTGGTATTGATGGCCACCTGATGGTCGGCATTTTCTGCATCGAGTTGGCGTTCGAGTTCGTGTATACTTTTTTCGATACGATCACGGCTTTCGCGTTGGGCTTCCCATTCGCGATCTTGTTCACGGGCTTTTTGTAAGGCTTCAACGCGTGCATCAATGTCTTCTTGGTCTTGCAGCAGGGCGGTGGTTTCTGCTATGTCTTTCTCGGCATCTTTGACGCGTAGGTCCCATTCACCATGACGGCGCTCCACTTCGAATCGCGCCTTTTCAATTTCACGTTCCAATTCGTTCTTTTGTTGTTCTAAGGTACGTAGGGTGTGTAGCTTGTTTTGAAGTTCTGCGTCTTCAGCTTGCAACGCTTGATATTTCTGAGCATTGTTAAGAATGGCTTCTTTTTTGGCGATGGTTTCTTGATAGGTAGCAACTTCTTTATCTGTGGTTTCAATTTGACCCCGAACATCTTGCAATTCGGTATCTATACGATTTAAGTCAGTCTTGAGCGCTTCACTCTCTGCACCAAAGCGCTCGCGCTGTGCGAGTGTCGTGCGGAGTGTTTCGAGGCGAGCTTCGATTTGTTCAACACTTTTTTCTGTCTCATTCAAGCTGTTGCTGAGGGTGTCCTGCTTGCCTGTCAATTCGCTCTTTTGTGCAATTGCTGCTTCTATTTCTTCGTATTTGACTTGGGCTTTGTTGTGCGCCATTTCTATTTCGTGCACTTGTGTACGCGCAAGGCTTGCCAAGTCATCGTAACGAGAGAGACCTAAAATATCTGTTAAAATCGTTTTGCGCTCGCGGGCATTGCGGCGGGTAAATTCGTCTGCGCGGCCTTGTAAAATAAACGCCGAGTTGATAAATGTATCGTAGTTCATGCGCAGCAATGCATTCAGACTGTCTTGCGTTTTGCGAACCGACCCTTCTTCTGACAGCGTTTTGTAGCCCCCATCTTCTGGACTGAATATTTGGAGCTCCAAACGTGATGTGGCGCTGCGCCCTGTTTTGCGATAGCTCCGGCTCACACGATACCGATCGGACTCCAAACGAAATTCGAAATCGACTTGCATTTCGGTAGATCCAATGCGTAGCAGGCCTTCATTGGCGCGGCGTTCTGTGCCGGCTTTGCGTGCTTCGCCCCACAAGGCGTAGGTAATGCCATCAAGAAGAGCTGATTTGCCGTGTCCGTTGCGCCCTGAAATACAGGCCACGTGGAAACCCGTGAAATCGAGTGGGGGAACACCTTCGCCGTAACTGAGAAAGTTTTGAAGGGATAATGATATGGGGATCATCCGATACCCCCGAGCTGTTCTTCGAGGCGGGATGCGCGATCTTGTAGGTCCTTTTCAATTTCTTCGAGCGTGGGGTTGTTCTGCACGTAGGCATGGAGGGCATCTTTGACGCCCATGTCTTCTGATATACTGGCACGGCGTTGGTGGGCTTGCACCTTGGGTTTGGGGGCTATGCTTGCTACTAGGAACGCATTTTCTAAGGCTTGCTTGATGGCTTTGAGATCGACATTGTCTGTGTGATCGGCGGGCAAGTCGTAAATCACGCGGACAATGGCATCTGTGAGGGTGTGCTCGCGAATGGTTTCGAGAATGGCTGTTGTGGGGTCTTGATCTTCGGGGATTTTGACTTCGAGGGTTTTAAATGGCCGTGCGGGAGTACGTACAAACCGATAGGAGGTGTTGTGCCGTTTTGTCTCTGAATCTTGCTCAATGGTGACCATGGCCACACCCTTGGTTTCGTTGGCTTCGCCAAAATCGATGCGTTCGATGCTGCCAGAATAAACCACAGGCGGTTGTGAGTTGGCGTTGAGGTCTTGAAATTTGTGAATATGCCCCAAGGCAACATAATCGAACGCCGAGTTGGCCAATGTGCTGGTCAAGAAAACAGGGTCACGTCCAATGATTGCTGTTTGCTCTGAGCCGGATAACGTGGCATCTGCTGCTGCTAAGTGTGCGACCAATACGGCAGGATACTGGGGATCTATGCGTGCTGCGAGACCCTCTATGATGGCACTGCCCAAATCCTGTAATTGTTCAACGACTTCATCTTGGGAAAGGTTTTGATAGGGTGCTTTGGTGAGCAAGCGGCTGCGGTGTAACCACGGCAAGCAAGCAACTTGGACGGGCCCTGACTTGGTGCGCACAGTGATGAGTCGATCATCGGAAGTGACATAGACGCCTTCGGTGCCCAAGGTGCCAA
>JABIFK010000599.1 GCA_018650745.1 Candidatus Latescibacterota bacterium
AATAATTCGCACCTTTGCTTTGTCTTTCAGACCATTTTGTCCCACAACCACAATCAAATCCCCCTTATCAATGCCCGACACCACTTCAACATGCTCAGAGTCATCAAATCCAATATCAAATTGTTTCTTTAATGCCATGCTGTCTGAAACAACAAATACATGGGGCATACCATCGTCATAAACGACCGCGCGTTTGGGTACCAATACGGCCTGCATATGGGTTGCTGTAACAATATGCGCATTGACAAACATGCCTGGGCGCAAACGACGATCATCGGCATCCAACTCCAAAGTCACTTTAAAAGTACCACTGCCAGGATCAACAACTGGGCTAATACGTAAAATACGACCTTCAAATTTCGAATCGGGCAAAAAATCCGTTGTTACCAAAGCACGCTGTCCCATCGACAAATTTTGCATGCCTTGCCCCGGTACGTGAACATGGGCAATCAAACGTGACAAATTAACCATCTCATACAATTTGGCACTTTGCCCAACACGATCGCCAATTTTGACCAACCGCTGAGAAATAACACCGTCAACAGGTGCCCGCACATGGGCATATGCAAGTGACAACCGTGCGCGTTCCCACCGAATCTTAGACTGTTCAACACTCATTCTCAGATCTTCATATTCTTCTTTTGCCAACAACTTTCGGTTGAAAAGCTCAGCCTTCCGGCGCAATTGGGCCTCTATTTTTTGATACGCCAGCTTTGCTTCTAATTCATCCAACTTCAGCTCATCATCGACCAACTCTACCAAAACCTGGCCCACAGAAACTTTAGCGCCTTCCTCAACCAAAATTCGCCGAACCAACCCCGAAGCCTGTGAATAAATATCGACGGTCGCCTCGGCTTCTACAGTGGCACTATAGAGCACATGCTCCGAAATTTCACCCGTGACTACCGTCATCACTTTTACGGGCACCCCTTCGCGTACTTTCTTTTTATCATCCTTATTGGCTACCTTGGTCGAATCGGTCTTGGTCGAATCGGCTTGGGCACCCTCAGATTTTTTGGCACCGGCATCATCACCACACCCAACAGAAGCAGCAAAAAACAAGAACAACACCATGAGAATGTGCGAACGCACATCAGACAAAATTCGCTGCATAAAATTAATCCTCACATAATAAAAGAGAAGAACAACAAGTAGGTCACTGCATTCGACGCGCTAGTAAAACTTGAGGTTTCGTCAAAAATGCATTAGTTCTATTAATAAATATAATAATAACTCACAATTGTATCGAATGCTTCATTTTTTTAGCAATATGAATAATTATTTACGCTAACATAAGATACTCGAATAGACTTGCTTTGGCAATATACTGAACATGGGTTTAGCATTCAAGATCCATTTCAACCAAAAAGGCGATTCTAAAAAAAGAATCGCCTTTAAAGTGTACGTCACTTTAGTGTTATTCTAAGATGGGGTTAAACTTCCCAAAATTTGCTCTGCAATCTCCTGGTACCGCACTGCAATGGGAGATTCTGGCTCAGAAGCCACTAAAGGCACACCCGTGTCGCTGCCCATTTGCAACGATGGGTGTAACGGAATCTCACCTAAAAAAGGCACCTCATACAAATCTGCCGTGTGTTTACCGCCCCCATGCCCAAAAACTGAGGTTTCTGTGCCACATTTGGCACAGGCATAAGAACTCATATTTTCAATAACACCCAACACGGGCACATTCACAGTGCGAAACATTTCCACACCTCTGCGCACATCTTCAAGTGCCACCTTAGGAGGCGTGGTCACAATGACAGCACCATCAATAGGTGCTGTTTGTGTGAGTGTCAGTTGAACATCTCCCGTGCCAGGTGGCAAATCAATAACCAAGCAATCCAAGGGAGCCCACATCACATCTTGTAAAAATTGTGTCACCATCTTGGCCAACATCGGCCCACGCCAAATCACCGGCACACCATCACCCGCAATGAGCCCCAGTGAAATGAATTTTACCCCATGTTGTTCTAAGGGGATAATTTTTCCATCTTGGGTCTCGGGTTGCTGCTTCAAGCCCATCATAATCGGCACATTGGGACCATAAATATCGGCATCCATCAACCCAACCTGCGCGCCAGCTTTTGCCATTGCCACAGCCAAATTCACTGCTGTCGTCGATTTTCCTACGCCCCCTTTGCCACTGGCAACGGCCACAACGTGCTTGATCCCTAACAGGGGGGGGATTTCCGGCATGGGTGGTGCATTCAAATCAACCTCCAAATCACATATCAAAGTTCAAAAACAGGATAACTCGGCTTCAATATATCTTATACCCTCCAAGCAGTCAACCCAACGCTTCCTCGCACTCACACCCATTCCAGTACACACAAGCCGCATTGTTCTTATCGCCAACATAATCGTGCGAAAACAATCTTGCCAAATGCCCTCATGATCATCCCCAACGATTCCACATTCTTGTCTGCGCTCAACGCTCTGCAAACCCCATAAAAAAGACGCTCACCTTTTGATGAGCGTCTTTTTTATAAATCACACCAGTCTCATATCCAACCACAGAATACAAAACCTAATTTTGCGCTTCCCTCACACAATCTGCCAAAATGGGTATGCCTTTCTGAATTTCTTGCAAGGAGGCATATCCAAATGCCAAACGCAAATAAGGCACATCGCTGCCATGCACATGAAATGCAGCACCCGTAGCATAATCAACACCTCGATCTTCTGCAATCTGCTCGCATTTGACACGGTCTGTTGCGTCAGGCAACTTGATCCAAATAAACAATCCACCCTTAGGGCGACTGAACCATTCGAACACCTCGGGATATTGCCCCAAAAGCTCAAACATCAAATCACGCTTCTCTTTGACAATGCTGTTAATCTTATCCACATGCGTCCACAGGTTTTCTCTAAAATATTCATGCACAACAGCCGCAGCCAAGGTGCTCGTCCCGCCATCGCGTCGCAGGGATAAAATTTGTCCCAACAAAGGTTGTTTTGTAAAAAAACATCCCAACCGCACGCCAGGCCCCAATATCTTAGACAATGATTCGATGTGTACCACCGGCACGTCTGATGGTAACGTGTACAACGATGGCACATAATAATCTTCATAGACCGTATCTGCATAGCAGTGATCTTCTACAACCGGCAATTCGTATTGCCCCGCGATCTTCAGCAACTCCTTACGCCGCTCCAAAGGCATCACGCTTCCTGTCGGGTTTTGAAAGGTTGCCAGTACGTAAATAAATTTAGGCAAATTCCCCTTATCCGCTCGTGTCTTTAGCTCATCGGCCAAAGCATCCATACGCATTCCGTGTTCATCTACCGGAATACCAATCAGTTCGGCCCCTTCTTTTTTATATGCGCCAATGGTGCCAGAGTAACTAAACTCCTCCATAATCACACCGTCGCCCGTTTTTTCGATAAACATTTGTGCCATTAAGGTCACACCTTGCATCGAGCCATTGCTCAGTGCAATTTCATCCACTGCCGGTGCCATACCTTCGCGCTTGAGCAAACGATCTGCCATCAACTGACGCAAGGGTTGATACCCCAAACTGCCCGGATACAAAGCCAACTGATTGCCCATTTCGGGCAAAACGCGCATCGCTGCTTCACCCAATTCTCGGTTGGGAAATGAAGCGGGGTCGGGTCTGCCACTGCCAAACGGATAAGTTGCCATTGTTACACTCCTCTCACGGATCGTCTTTCTTCGGGTTTAAAAATAAAATCTTCTCGTGCAATCAAACAGTCAGCGTTACGTTCATAACCACGCCGCCAAAGTTCATCAAACAACAAACCACTGTCTGCCATTTGGGTTCGCAATGCTTTCTGATCGACCTTCACACGCGCATCTACGGCTTCAGGTGACACAAATTGGCACAAAGAAGAACGCATCACGCGCAAAACCTGCTGCACCTGCACATCTTCTAAATTTTCAACAACCAAATCATGCATCTCGTGCGGATCGCTTTCCAAGTCGAATAACATCGGCCGATCTCCCACACATTCAACATATTTATACGACCCCATCCGCAAAGCAAAACCACTGCCCGGAAAACCTGTGGCGTGATATTGACACAATGCGAAATTGGGTTTTGCTGCATCAGCATTTCCCTGCACCAAGCCCAACAACGACGTGCCCAATTTATCAACGGGCTGTTGTAAACCCACCGCTTCACAAATAGTCGGAAAAATATCCAATACCGATACGGGATCTTTCTCAACACCATTTGCTTGAACGCCCGGTCCAGAAACGATCAACGGTACCCGATTCGATTCTTCATACAATCCCCCGTGATCCAAACATCGGTGTTCCCCACAGTTGCCCCCATGATCAGAGGAATAGACCACCAATGTCTCTTCCTCAATACCCGCTTGATCCAAGGCGTCTAACACCCGTCCAATATTTCGATCCAAAACCTCAACCGCTGCATGATATCCTACCAGGCCTCTGCGCACATCTTCCAAATCCACCAAATGTCCACCACTATATTTTGAAAACGCTTGATGAAAGGGATGCAAGTGATCCATGTCTTCTGTGTACCGTTCGTCCAAGTCTTCTGCTTTGACCAAGGGATCATAATAATCCCATAAATCCTGTGTGGGCAACCAAGGCCGGTGCAATTGTTTAAAGTTCACCGATAACACCCAAGGCCGATCCGTAGGACGCTCACCCTCAATCCACTTAACCGCATCTTCGGCCACAGCAATATCTGTGGCATATGCCTTTAAATCGCCTGCCGGTCCCGTATCACAAAACCCGCGCACATACGCATGACGGGGTTGAATATCTTCTCGAAACAGCGTCAACACATCCCGACTCTCTCGGTAAGAAGACAAGCGCACCTCTTCTATACCATCATCTATATCTGATGCAAGATCCAACTTTCCAATAATGGTATATGAAACCCCGCGCTCTTGAAACGTATGCCCCCATCCTCTTGGCACGCCTCGATATGGAAAGGAATTGCACCACGCACCAATTTCGTGCATATATCGCCCAGACATCATAGATGCACGCGCAGGCACACAAGTGGGGCTCAAACAATACGCCGCGTCAAACCGCACACCACGCTGTGCCAAACCATCCAAGCTTGGTGTGCGCGTAATCGCATTGCCATAACACCCCGTAAACTCGGCCGTGTGCCGGTCACTGAAAATGAATACCACATTCATATGATCCATCCTATGCTTGAATTGTATGATGGCGCATAATAACACCTACAGAAAACAAACGCAAGCAATCCCCTAAACAAAAAACCGAGATCCTATGGGATCTCGGTTTTTTGTTTAGATTGTGAAACACAACACCTATTTATCGCGGGCCCGATAATCCTGCTCCAATCCCCCCAAAACAGCAGAAGCAACCTCATCCACATCACCATCACGTTCTATTTTATCAGACCATTGCCACGCATCCAAATAGTCATCCGTGCCCGTAAGCCCTTCTGCCATGGCCACCCGATCAATCTCTTTCTGAAACCATTCCGGCATTTCATAACCCTTGGGTCGTTTGCCATCATACACCCGAATCTGCGCTGGGATATCTTTCCAATATAAAACTTGATACACAGCCATTATATCTGATCCATTGCCTGTCTAAATGCTGCAATATGTTCAGGTTCAGTACCACAACATCCGCCAATCAAAAAACCACCGACGTCAACCAAATCACTCACCTGAGGTGCCATATCTTCTGGGCCTTGAGAATAGATGGGCAACTTGGTCTCCTTATCCAAAGAAGGCAACCCCGCATTGGGATAGGCCATTAACCGCTTGCCTTCAATACCACGTTCGGCCAAAGCAATTTTCATCTGCTTGGTACCTTCAATCGCATAAGGCATGCCCGTATGATCGGTATTGCGTGTTTCGGCACCACAATTCAAACCCAGCAAATGCACATCATCAATGAGATTATCTCCGCCAGCAAACTCTCCCCCAATCAAAACATCCAATAAATCACCCGGAGAATAGCCCCAATCGGTCTTATAAATCAACTCTTTCGTTTTGCGGTCTTGTGTGAATTTATAGGTCATATTCACCGCAGCAGGCAAACCCGTCTCCCGAATCAAATTGATCACCATCGCGGCTTCTTTGGCCGAAAACTGCGTCTCAA